>CAYYWR010000228.1:0-3498 GCA_964474145.1 uncultured Syntrophomonadaceae bacterium | reverse complement strand
AAGGAGAGCTGCTGGGAATAATATCCCATAGAGATTTAGAAAAGGCCAAGCGGCATGGATTAAGCCACGCCCCGGTAAAAGGCTTTATGTCAAAGAAAGTAGAAACTATAAGAACGGATACAGATATTAATGAGATAGAAAAAATCATGATTGATAAAGATGTAGGGCGCCTTCCGGTGACAGATGACCGGGGGAAAATACTGGGCATAGTTTCCCGCTCCGATGTTTTAAAAGTTCGCCACGAGAAAAGAAGCGAAATGGATGCCCCCCAGGGAGGCAGCCAGGAAGATATGGAGAATATGGATAATTTAACCTACTTGATTAACAGCAGGTTGCCCAAAAAAATACAGGGACTTCTTTTTTTAATTGGACAAAAAGCCGACAGTCAGGGCTGCAGGGTGTATGCTGTTGGTGGTTTTGTCAGGGACATGATTATGGGAGAGGAAAACTACGACCTGGATATTGTGGTAGAGCCTAATGCCCTTGATTTTGCCCGGGAAGTAAACAGGTTTTTAGATGGCAGCATACAGTTGTTTGAGCAGTTTGGTACAGCAACAATAATACTAAAGGATGGCTTAAAGATAGACTTTGCCACAGCCAGAACTGAATTTTACGCACAGCCTGGTGCTCTTCCCCAGGTGGAATTAAGCAATATTAAGAGGGATCTTTACCGCCGGGACTTTACCATAAACACCATGGCCTGTCATCTGAATATAGAAAAGTTTGGAAAGTTTATAGATTTTTTTCACGGACTTGAGGATACAAAAAAGGGATTGGTAAGAGTTTTATATAATTTAAGCTTTGTAGAGGATCCCCTGCGGATATTAAGGGCCATTCGCTTTGAACAAAGATATGATTTTACTATAGAGGAAGAAACCCTGGGCTTTCTGGAGAATGCCTTGAAGAACAATGTAATAAATAAAGTAAGCAGGGAGCGGCTGTTTGAGGAAATCAATTTAATTTTCCAGGAAAGAGACCCGGTAAAAGTACTGAGGCGCTTAAATGACTTTCAACTGTTACCCAGCTTATTTCCCAGGGTAGATATTGATGCAGATACCTTTAACCTCCTGGAAGAGGTTCAAAAAGTATTGTTTTATTTTTATCAGGGCATGAAAATAACCAGGCTAAAAAAATCCGTCCCATATTTATGTGCTTTATATGGCCACAAAAATATAAAGGAGATACATTCTGTATTATACCAGGTTAAAATGCCCAGGGACATTAAAAAAAGAGTTTTGCAAACCCTGGAGAATACCCCGGAGATATCCCAAAGGTTATCTCAGAAGGGGGTAAAACTCAGTCTTGTTTATGAATATTTGAAACCTCTTCCCATGGAAAGTCTGATATTTTTGAGCGCTTGTTCTAATAATCTCAGGGTATGGGGGTATATTAAGGAATATCTGGAAAGATTAAGGTATGAGTCTCCCCTTATTACAGGGAAGGACTTAAAGGAACTGGGTTACACACCAGGGCCCCTTTTTAAAGAAGTTTTGGAAGAAGTTAAAAAAGCTAGAATGGACAGAAAGGTAAAAAACCGTGACGAAGAAATCAAGCTTGTCATAAAATATATGGAGGAGAGAAAAGAGGGGGAATAGAAAAATGTATCTAGGCAATCCTTTAATAAGAATTCCGGCAATATTAATAGCTATAACTTTTCATGAATATGCCCACGGAAAAATGGCTGACAGCCTGGGGGACCGTACCGCCCGTATGCAGGGAAGGTTAACTTTAAATCCTTTGGAACATCTGGACCCTATAGGCTTGCTGATGCTGTGGCTGGCAGGATTTGGTTGGGCGAAACCTGTGCCGGTTAATCCCATGAATTTTAAGGGAGACAAGGCACAGGGGATGATACTGGTGGCGGCAGCTGGGCCCGGGATAAACTTATTGCTGGCCTTTGTATCCTTGATTTTGCAGTTTGTGTTTTCATATGTCATTTATAATGATATTTTGTTTCAACTTGCTCAATCCCTGGTCTGGTATAACATAATTCTGGCTATATTCAACCTTATGCCGGTGCCCCCTCTGGATGGTTCTAAAATCGTGGCGGGAATTCTTCCCTATCGCTACCGTCACTATTACCAGCAGCTGGAACAGTTTGGACCTTTTCTGCTAATATTTTTAATTTTAGCAGGGGCTTTCCGCTTTGTTCTTATGCCCCTGGCTTTAATGATTCATAATGTTATGGCTTTTATCATCAGTTCATTTTTAGGAGTATTTTTGTAGCTCTGTATTTGTAGCTCTGTATTTGTAGCCCTGTATATTTTAGATTCATGGCATTCATGGCATTCATGGCTTTATATAATTGTATGACTCAAAACTCAATGCTTTTAATATTATTACCAGTAATTACTATTACAGTTTTTACCATAGAATCTATTATAGCATCTATATTATAGTATCTATGGGATAAATAGCAATTTAATGGATGGAGGAGATATAAATGGAAAAAAAAGGAGTAATTTTGAGCGGAATGCGGCCTACCGGCCGGCTACAGCTGGGAAATCTTTTGGGAGCACTGGATAACTGGATTAAAATGCAGGAGGATTATTACTGTTACTTTTCAGTGGTAGACTGGCACGCTCTTACCACAGAATATGAAGATCCTGCAGATATCAGGGAAAACATTAAAGAAATGGTCATTGACTGGCTGAGTGCCGGGCTGGATCCGGAGAAATGTATAATATTTAAGCAGTCTGACGTTAAAGAGCACGCAGAATTACATCTGCTTTTGTCCATGATCACCCCCCTGTCCTGGCTGGAGCGCTGTCCAACTTACAAGGACCAAATCTTACAGTTAAAGGAAAAGGATTTGGCCACCTATGGATTTCTGGGATATCCCCTGCTCCAGGCGGCAGACATTATGATCTACAGGGCAAATGCTGTTCCTGTAGGGGAAGATCAGGCACCCCATATAGAATTGACCAGGGAAATTGCCCGGCGGTTTAATCATCTGTACGGGGAGGTTTTCCCGGAACCAAAGACAATTTTAAATATTGTAAAACTGCTGCCGGGGGTAGATGGCAGAAAAATGAGCAAAAGTTACGGGAACACTATTAACATGTCTGCCAGTCCCCAGGAGATAAAGGAAAAGGTAAGGATGATGATTACCGATCCCCAGAGGATAAGAAAAGATGACCCGGGAAACCCAGAAGTATGCACTGTTTACGCCTTTCATAATATCTTCAACGTCCCCGGGGCAAAAGAGATAGAAGAAGTATGTCGCAAGGGGGAAATAGGCTGTGTTCAGTGCAAAAAATTACTGGCGGACCAAATGATAGAAACTCTGGAGCCTATTTATGAAAAGCGCCAGGAGCTTTTGGAAAAACCGGGGTATATTGAAGAGATACTGGATAACGGCCGGGCTACAGCCCGGGAAGCGGCCAGAGAAACCATGGGGAGAGTAAGGGAAGCCATGAAATTATAGGCGGTGAATTTAATGTCTTATACAGTACAAACTTCTGTTTTTGAGGGTCCTTTCGACCTTTTGTTTCACCT
>CAYYWR010000227.1:0-3498 GCA_964474145.1 uncultured Syntrophomonadaceae bacterium | reverse complement strand
TAGTTAAGTAGTTAAGTAGTTAAGTAGTTAAGTAGTTAAGTAGGCAGTATATTCTATCTCTTTTTTTCTTTTCAATCTAAAAAAGAAAGGGGTGTAAAGTTGAAAGGATTAATTACAGTAGATGTTAACAAATGTCTGGGTTGTCGCAGCTGTGAACTGGGATGTGCAGTGGAACATTCTCATAGCAAGAATTTATTCTCAGCTATATCAGAAAAACCATTACCTCAGAGTCGCGTTGCAGTTGAACATTGCCATAATACAAGTATACCTCTTCAGTGCCGCCATTGTGAAGACCCTCCCTGCGCTAATGTCTGTCCCACTCAAGCTATATCAAAACAGGACTCAGGCGAAGCAGTATTAATTGAAGATGCCCTCTGCATAGGTTGTAAAGTCTGTATTTTAGTATGTCCCTTTGGGTCTATTTCTTTAAGTAGAGATGATAAGGCTGTACTGAAATGCGACCTGTGCCTGGAAAGAACTTCTAATGGGCAGGTTCCCGCCTGCGTAAGTAGCTGCCCCACCAGCGCTCTTCAGTTTATCCCGGTGGAACAGTTTACTAAAGAGAAAAGGAGGGAATTTATGGTTGAGTTTTTAAAGGGGAGTTAGTGATCTCATGATTTCATGCCTATGATCTCATGATCTCATGATTTCATGATTTCATGCCCTTTTAATCTGCCATGTTTAAAATGAATGTAAACTCAAGGAAAGTTGATAACTCAAAAGTTGACGGGATAATTGAAAAGTACCGTGATAAAAAAACAGCTTATATTTCAGTGCTTCAGGATATTAACTCTGAATTCCGCTATCTGCCCAGGGAGGCTCTTAAAAGGGTCTCGGAAAAAATGGAAGTGCCTTTAAGCCACCTCTTCCGCCTGGCTACCTTTTACAACAGCTTTAGTTTAATGCCCAAAGGAGAACATGAAATACAGGTCTGTATGGGAACAGCCTGCCATGTAAGGGGGGCTCCCCGCATACTCAGCAAGTTAACCCGGGACCTGCATATTAACCCCGGGGAGACTACAGCAGATGAAAAATTTACAGTGGAAACAGTTAACTGTGTAGGAGCATGTGCTTTGGGGCCCCTGGTTGTTTTTGATGGAACGTATTTCGGACATTTGAACCTTAAAAGGATAGATAAATTGCTGGAGGGATACCATGAATAAATTAAATAGTCCAGCTGATTTAGAAAAGCTAAGGGATATTATAAAGTACCATGATAATACAGGAAAGCCCTGCGTTGCCATTTGTTGTGGAACTGGTTGTTCTGCCTCCGGCGCTTTAGAAGTGGTATCCTCCTTTGAAAAAGCTATCCAGGAAAACCAGCTGGATATAGACGTAACCACTAAAATAACTGGATGCCATGGTTTTTGTGAGCAGGGCCCCCTGGTTTTGATCAATCCTGGAAACATATTTTACTGCAAGGTAAAAGCTGAAGATGTTGAAGACATCATTAAAGAAACCCTTCTGAAAAATAATTTGATAGACCGTCTTTTATATGTCGACCCCCTTACCGGGGAAAAAGTAAAAACAGAAGATGAAGTCCCCTTTTATAAAAAACAGCATCGTCTCCTCCTGGGAAACAACGGAAGAGTAGACCCAACAAACCTTTCCGATTACCTGGCCATAGGAGGTTATGGTGCCCTGGCTAAAGTGCTGCGGGAAATGACTCCCCTGCAGGTAATAGAAGACATTAAAGAATCCGGCCTCCGGGGTAGAGGTGGTGCCGGTTTCCCTACGGGAGCCAAGTGGGAATCCTGCTTCAAGGCCGGGGGAGACGTAAAATATGTTATATGCAATGCCGATGAGGGAGATCCCGGGTGCTTCCAGGACAGGAGTATTCTGGAGGGGAACCCCCACTCCCTTTTGGAAGGCATGATCATTGGAGCCTATGCCCTTGGTTCAAACCAGGGATATGTCTATGTGCGAAAGGAATACCCCCTGGCGGTAAAAAATTTCAGCACAGCAATAGAAAAAGCTAAAGAATATGGCCTTCTGGGGGAAAACATACTGGGCAGCAATTTCTCCTTTGATGTCACTATAAACAGGGGTGGAGGTGCCTTTGTCTGTGGTGAGTCCAGTGCCTTGATTGCTTCTATAGAAGGAAAGGCCGGGGAACCCCGGGATAAGTATATCCACGCTACGGAAATGGGCCTGTACCATAAACCTACAGTCCTGAACAACGTTAAAACCTGGGCAGCCGTTCCCCCCATAATAGAAAAGGGCCCTGCATGGTTTTCCAGCATAGGCACGGAAAAAAGTAAGGGAACCATGATCTTTTCCCTTACCGGGAAGGTAAACAATACAGGACTGGTGGAAGTGCCCATGGGTATCACCCTGAAGGAACTGGTATTTGGGATTGGGGGAGGCATTCCCGGGGACAAAAAATTCAAAGCAGTACAAACAGGAGGCCCCTCGGGAGGCTGCATACCGGAAAAACTCCTGGACCTCCCCCTGGATTATGAAAAATTAACGGAAGCAGGCTCCATGATGGGTTCCGGGGGGATGATTGTTATGGATGAAAGCACCTGTGTAGTAGATGTAGCCAGGTATTTTCTCTCTTTCACTCAAGAGGAGTCCTGCGGCAAATGCACTCCCTGCCGGGAAGGGGGCAAGCAGATGCTTGCCATCCTGGACAATATAGTCCAGGGAAAAGGCCAGAAAAAACACCTGGGCTTAATTGAGGAAATAGCTTCTGTCATGAAAGAAGGATCCCTGTGTGCTCTGGGAGCCATGGCCCCTAATCCGGTGCTGACCACCCTGCATTACTTCCCGGAAGAATACCTGTCCCATATTCAGGATAAAAGATGTCCTGCCGGTGTTTGCCAGGCTTTAATTCAGTATTATATTGATGAAAAAACTTGTAACGGCTGCGGCAGGTGCCTGAAAATATGCCCCTCAGAAGCCATAGCCGGTCAAAAAGATGAACTGCATGAAATAAGCCAGGACCGGTGCACAAAGTGCGGGGCCTGTCTGGAAGTTTGCCGTCATGAGGCAATTATAGTGGAGTAGAGGTGAAAACAGGTGAGGATAAATATTGACAGTAAGGACATACCGGTAAAAGGTGAATCTACACTCCTGGAGCTGGCCCGGAACAACGGCATACCCATACCTGCTCTCTGCCACCATCAAGCCCTGACTCCCTACGGAGCCTGCCGGCTATGTGTGGTGGAAATCAGTAAGGAAAACCAAAACAGGCTGGTTACCTCCTGTACCTACCCCCTCCGGGGGGAAGAAATAACGGTATTAACCCAGTCCCCCAAGGTTATCCAGCAAAGAAAAATGATTCTGGAATTTTTCCTGGCAAGGTGCCCGGAATCAGAGGTAATTCAAGAAATGGCTGCAGAAATGAATATAAAGGAAAGCCGTTTTCCTGTTCACCATAATGATAAGTGCATACTCTGCGGTTTATGCGCCAGGGTTTGCGAAGAAATCATCGGTAAAAGCGCCGTTAGCTTTGCCCATCGCGGCCCGGATAGGGAAGTGTGCACCCCCTTTAAT
>CAYYWR010000226.1:0-3503 GCA_964474145.1 uncultured Syntrophomonadaceae bacterium | reverse complement strand
CTATTAAACTTATTATAATTAAATAAAGAAACAACTGCTGGGTGAAAAAACCTGTTTGCTCCCGGACCACATCCTGATCAAATACCATGCTCAAACTTCCTATCCACTGTTCTTGAGCATCCCGGATTGGCATAAAAACATGATAATGGCCCTGGTGCAGCTCATAATGAAAGTTGTCATCAGCCTCGTGGAAATAAAATTCCTCCTGCAGGCCCAATTGTTGTCCTTCTGGTACCTGTCCATCTTCATCATAAAGAATATCTCCCTGGGAGCGGGCCACCTTGATGGTCTCTAAATCCGGCACAACATCCCTTAATTCCTCTAATAATTCTTCTATACCATAAAAATGATCTAGAGGCTTACCATATTTTATGGCAAACTCCATTTTTCGTACTGTTTCACCCCCTGCAACCTGGTAGCTAGACATGAGTGTTTCGGTATAGTTCTGGTGAAAGGAAGAAATATTTACTCCTCCGGTAAAACCCAGAACAACAATTATCTGTAAAAAAAATGCCAGCAGAAATATATTGCGAATTTTTTTTTCGGACGGTTTTTTTTGCTTATGATTTGACATTTTGCCCGCCTCCTGGTTCATTTACATTTATTATTTGCCTTCAATGTTACGGAATACTTCATCCGCTACCAGAAGTATTTCAAAGGGAGGCTTATAGCCTATTTTTTCCGTCGCCTCCAGGTTTAATATAATTTTAGGGGTATCAACAAAAACCTGGGGCAAATCCCGGGGTAGCGTCCCCATAATTACCTGCTGAACTATGTCCACACCAAACATGCCTATTTCCATAAAGTCTTGCTGGGCCACTGTCATCAATACACCATACTCAACCTCCCTAACCCCTAGCTGGGAAAATGTGGGGACATTCTCCCGGTAAAAAGGCTGCATTAATTCAGGCAACTTTTTAACTTCAATAGATGCAATGGCTACTAACATGGCATCTACCTCCCCGGACAATTCCTGGTGGGCTGCCATTAATTCACGATAATACCGTTTGTTATTTTCTTCATGGGGATAAGGCTCATCAACATGCCGGGATACCAGTTCAAACCCCCGGCTTATGGCAACCTGCTGCAGCGAAGGTACATCAGCGAAGGACCTGCCCAAATGGGAATCTTCGTAAACTATGCCCAGCTGTTCAAACTCAAATATATCGTGAAGCACCTCCAGCTGCCGCCCGTAGCGCCCGGGATCCATATGAGCCCAAATGTGGTCTTTTCCGGAATCTTCAGAGGAATCAACAATACCCCCCTGCACGGCATTACTGGAGGAAAAATTCAGGGTAGGAACCTGGTGATCGTCTACGGCTAGTAACCTTCCGCTTTCAGTGCCCATGGACAACATTAAATCTATTTCTTCTCCCTGGATCAGCCTGGACAGCAGCTCTTCCCTGGCTTCTGGATCATCCTCACTAAAAGAGTAATAAGCATCTTCTACAAATTCCAGATAATCGCTCCTGGCATTATCCGCCAGCCACTGCCACATCTCCCTGCTGTCAAACTGCCCGTATTCATAAGGTATATTTTCAGTTCCAGAAATTATCCCCTGCTCCTGCATACCTATAACCAGAGCATACAGGGTGCCGGCAAACTCGCCCCAGGGCTCACCTTCAGCATAGCCAACCCGCACCTTCTCCCCAGAAGGAGATATATCAGGATCGGTGCTTGTTTCAGAGGCAAACCCAGTAACTACTACCACCAAAGAAAGAATTGCAAAGACAAGAAAAGTTATGCTTTTAGAGTATTTATCCATTTAGCTCATTCTCCTTTGTCCCGCAGCAACATATTTACTGCTCATTTTTTTTAGGAAAGTAAACCCGGGGAACACTGGGATTTAACAAACAAATACTCTCACAGTGAATTATGCTTATCCCTGACTTATGGGCTATCTCAGAAGCAAGAATTTCTTCTTTTCCCTGACAGCCCAATAACACTACCTCATCCCCGGGAACTACCTCGGGGATACTGGTTACATCTGCCATAAAATACTCCATTTGCGGTGGAGCATAAATAGGAGCTCTTTTTCCTCTAATCAGTACTTCTCCATTTTTTAAATTAAAAAGTAAATAACCATGGGCATAACCTGCAGAAATGGTAGCTACACGTACAGGCTTTTCTTTTTTGATGGAGTAACCGTAACCCTGGAAATTTCCTGGAGGAAGAGCTTTAACATCTACAACCCGGGACTTTAGTTCCATGACAGGTAGAAAACCATTCATATCCTGACCTTCCAGAGAAGGCAACCCGTATAAAACTGTACCAGGACGAACAGCATTGAAGTGAGTTTCTGGATAATATAACAGAGCCGGGCTGCTGGCAGCATGCACCATGGGAACTGCTATACCTGCTGAGGTAATGTCATTCAGAGCCTTTTGGAAACGCTTTAACTGTAAACTGAGCATTTCCTGCTGGTTACCATAAGAAGAATAGAGGTGGGTGAAAATACCCTCTAATAATAATTCCTTCATTTGCAGTACCTTTTTAATGAAATCAGGAGCTTGTTCGGGCAGCAATCCAACATTACCTTCACTGGTGTCCAGGCGCACCTGAAAAGGCAAGCGCCTGCCCTTCAACCGGGTCAGCCGGGCTAATTGCCGGGCCATGCTCATGTTAGCAATCATGGGTGTTAACCTGTAATTGATAACATACTCTTCTTCACCAGGCACCAGGTATCCCAGTAAAAGAACTGGTGCCTTAACACCAGCTTCCCTCAATAACATACCTTCATCCACTGTACCCACAGCCAGACCATATGCCCCGGCTAAAAGAAGAGCTTTGCCAGCTTCTTCTATGCCATGTCCATAAGCATTTGCCTTTACCACGCCCAGCAAACGAGTTCCTGGTTGAAGCAAACTTATAGCCTTTTTTAAATTGTTTTGTAACCGGGCTAAATGAACTTCTGCCCAAAAAGTTTTTTTTGTGACCGCCATCCTCAACACCTGCTTAACTGTTCGACTGATTGATAGCCTTCTTCTACCAATGCCTTATCAGAGTATTCAAATCATTATATTCTATGCCTATCCATTTATAACTGTAACGGTAACGGTAACGGTAACGGTAACGGTAAACCTGAAAAACTAAAAAACCTGCTGAAAACAGGCCAAAGTTAAAAACCATATTTCACTTATCGCTGCTATTACTCATAACCAGTAACTCATAGCCAATACTGTCAAAAGTTACAAATGGTGTTTTAATATTACAATGTATTACATTGTATTGCATTGTATTACATTTTAGCATTAACGGTATTTTTACTTTCTTTTACTTTCTTCTACCATCTTTTTTGATATTGTTCTACATATTTTTTTGTTTTTCCTGCAGAAAAGAAAAAAATATAGTTAAATACCAGGTGGGCAAGGGAATTGCCGGTAAACATTCCTGTTAAAACGGCAAAACTAAATAGGCTAAGGAGATACTAAAAATTATTGTATTATCGTCACTTTATTTTAGCCGTCTAAAAAATCCTTTATAATTACTTCAATACGTTCAAG
>CAYYWR010000225.1:0-3507 GCA_964474145.1 uncultured Syntrophomonadaceae bacterium | reverse complement strand
GCAATGAAGTAAATACTGCTATAATCTACTTTCTGATGCATCAGTTTTACTACCTCAAGCTGTACTCTGGTTAAATCCTGGCTTTCATCAATAAGAATATGAGTATATTTCTTATCGACTTTCTTCCTGGCTTGATCCAGAGCCATAAGAGCCATATCCTTAAAATCAATAAATCCTTTTTCTAATAAACGCTTACTATAAAGAGTCATGAGATCAAATATTGCTTTTCTGGTACTGGAATTTTTCATTAACTTCTGGGGGCCTTCCTTACTCTGGTGACTCATTCTCCCCAATCTATCTGCATTCTGGTATTCTTCAACCTCCATATAATTACACGATTTAATCCAGTCAATTTCATCCATCAAAAAGGATGCATTGCGGTGATCCAGTACATTAATACCGGGGTATTCCTTTTTTAGTTCGGCAACACACTCAGAAAGAATTGCATATTTTTGCCCGCTTTCTGAAAGAACCTCCACCTTACATTTATTGTTATCCCTGTACTTACAAAAATATTTGTACAAAATGCTATCGATAGTATAAATATCTGTTTTTTTCTCATTCTTACCAAAGACATCTTCAAATGACATCTGGCTTTCGCTTTCAACTTTTTCATACAAATGATAGATATAATTTACCAGAGTTTTGTTGTATGTTACCATTAAAATATGGTCATCTTCCCCAAAACAATAATTATTTAATAAGAAGGGAATTCTATGAACTGCTACTGTTGTTTTGCCGGACCCTGCCACTCCCTTGATTAAAGCATGGCCACCGGGCTTAGCCTGGATCAACCTCTTTTGTTCCACATTCAACTGCATAGCAATCCCTCCCATTTCATTGGAAAACGAGGAGATTATTTTACAATCTCCTCTTTAGCCTTTCTACTTCATCCCTTAAGCTCTCCACCTCATCTAAAAGATCAAGAATAACAGCTGTACCTGCCAGGTTAATTTTTAAATTGTTTTGTAAGCGTAAGGCTTTATAAATTCTAGGAACATGCTCAGATCTCAGGGAGTCTTCCCTGATTTCTATAATACCCAGGCCAGCCATTTTCTGCAGTAAGTCCCGGGGCAGATCAAGGCTGGATAGCTTAATCCAGCGGGAATCATTTTCCATAGTTATAGCCTTAAAACAATAAAAATCCAACTGATATTTTTTCATTCTTATTATCCCTCACTATTATGATATTTGGGAGAGCTTTCGATAAAGCTCTTCCTCTTCAGGTTTAATATCTTTGGGGATGTCCAGAACAACCCGGAGGTAATAATCCCCCCTGGTCCCGTCTTTTTTCGGCAAGCCTTTATTTTTAATCCTGAGCTTTTGGCCCCTCTGGGTCCTGGGAGGAATGGTGACCTTTATGGGTCCCTCCAGGCCAGGAGCTGTAACCTTGTCTCCCAGTACTGCCTGCCAGGGATGAACTGTTAGCTGGGCTTCAAGGTCATCACCTTTAACTTTATATACAGGATGGGGTTTTACTTTAACCTTCAATAAAAGATCGCCCCGTTTACCCCCTTTTACAGCTTCACCACCCTGGCCCTGCAGCCTTATTTTTTTGCCATCCCGCACATCCCGGGGAATTTTAACCTTCAAGGTCCTGGTTTTACCTACCTGGCCAGTACCTCCGCAAGTTTTACAAAAACCCTGCCCCAGCACACCCCTGCCGCCGCAGTTGTGGCAAAGGTCCTGAAGGGACAGCTGCACCTGCTTTTCTGCCCCCTGAAATATTTCTTCCAGGGTTACCTCCAGTTCTGCATTGACATCAATACCCTGCTGGGGGCGCTGGGAAGCCCGGGGATCTCCCCTTTCTTTTCCTCTGAAAGCCTGGCCAAAAAGGCTTTCAAAAAAGTCACTGAAACCTTCCGATTCGCCCAGGTCTTCAAAATCATAAGTATATGATCTGTACCCCTGCTGGAAACCTTCGCCCCCCGGCGACCAGCCTTTTCTACCCTGTTGTTCCTGGTAGGCCTGGAAATCTTCACCGTGTTTCCAGTTATCTCCATACTGGTCATAAAGCTTTCGTTTTTCAGGGTCTCCCAAAACCTCGTAAGCTTCATTAATTTTTTTGATCTTCTTTTCAGCTTCCTTCTTTTTATCCTCCGGCTGAATGTCCGGATGGTTTTCCCTTGCCAGTTTGCGATAGGCGTTTCTTATTTCCTTTTGTGAAGCGCTGGAATCCACTCCCAAAATCTTATAATAGTCTTGATATTTTACTCCCATTTTTTTTCACCCTGTTAGATAGATTATTATTCCTGAAAACGGAATACCTTTATAAACAATTATAATAAATAATAGGCTCTATATCAAGGAAATATCGTTATGAAAGATTCAACCCATATGCTTTCCCCATCAGTGGTAACCGTAACAGCCCCGTCCCGGTCCGTCCTGTACAGGGAAACACCCCTTTCTTCCAGACGCTCTATAGTTTGTGGGGAGGGATGCCCATAGTGGTTTTCCCCCACCTGTATTACAGCTATTTTCGGGTTAACCGCCTCCAAAAAGTCAACTCCTGAGGAAGAGGCGCTTCCGTGGTGGCATACTTTAAGCACATGACTGTTTAAATCCCTGTTAGACTCCAGCATGTACCTTTCGGCAGGATCTTCCGCATCTCCGGTAAAGAGAAAGTTTACCTCCCCTGCTGTTAACCTGAAGACCAGAGAATTATTATTTAAGTCTGAAGAAGTGCCGGGGAAAAGCCTGGAGGGAGGATTGTAAAAATCCATCAGCAGGGTATCTCCAGCAATACTGTCCCCCTCTTCAAAGTAAGCCAGGGGTATTTCTTTTTTTTCAATCAAATCCATAAGGTTTTCGTACAGGAAAAAATCACTCTCTGCTGGAGAGGCAACAACTAAATCTATGGGGAAATGCTCAACTACAGAGATGAGCCCCCCGTAGTGGTCCTCGTGGGGATGGGTAATAATTACCAGGTCAAGTTTTCTAACCCCCTGATGCCGCAGGAAAGGGACCACCACCCGCTCCCCCACAAAATCCTGGCCGTATTCCTTTTCATAAAGGTAAGCAGGCCTTCCACCGCCATCAATAAGAATATTTTTACCGGAAAAAGTCCTGATAAATATACAATCCCCCTGGCCCACATCCAAAAAAACTGCTTCCAGATTGGGCTGGCCCTGAAAAAGGGGCAGCCAGACCAGGATAGCGGCTAGAAGCATACACCCTGTCAGGAACAGGTATTTTTTACTGCCGGCTTTTTGAGCTGCCAAATATTTAAGTTTTTTGCCCTGACTTATAACAATGCTGCCCCTGGGAAGGAGAAATAAAAGCAGGAAATAGTACAAAAATATAGTAACAAACCCCGGGGGGTTAACCGTTACATAGGCTCCAGGTATCCCGGACAGGAATTGGGCATTCCAGATAATGTAGGATAATAACAGCCTGTTTACTTCAAAAAGGAAAAACCCTCCATGGGGAATTATTAGAATGCATAAAATGCCCAAAAACCCCAGGCCAATTACTACACCCAGAAGGGGCAAAACCAGAATATTGGCC
>CAYYWR010000224.1:0-3513 GCA_964474145.1 uncultured Syntrophomonadaceae bacterium | reverse complement strand
TTGACCATCATAACTTTGAAATGCCTGTAGAAAGGTTTGCAGATTGTGGAGTTATGGTCTACACGGAGAGGCAGGCTGTCCAGGCGGGGGCCAGCGGTTGTGCCTGTTCTGCAGCAGTAACATATGGTCACCTTCTAAACCGTATGCATAGCGGTGAGCTGAGAAAAATCCTGGTTGTGGCTACAGGAGCTTTACTGTCACCCCTTTCCGTCCAGCAAAAAGAGTCTATACCCTGTATTGCCCATGCAGTTTCTATAGAAATATAACGCTACAGCACCCCATGCTTCCCCCTGGATGGAACCGTCCCCTGGGGCTTAAAAAGATCTGCTCTAGATTGACAAGTAAGCACATAAGCACATAAGTAAGACAACTATATTGTACAAGGAGATGCCAGGAATGGAAAAATTTATAATTGCATTTATAGTTGGGGGAGCAATCTGTGTGATAGGACAGCTTTTAATGGATGTATTTAAGCTCACACCCGCCCACACAACGGTATCCCTGGTAGTGGCGGGAGCTGTGCTGGGAGGTCTGGGGCTTTATGACCCCCTGATTGAATTTGCCGGTGCAGGGGCTTCTGTTCCCATAAGCAGCTTTGGTAATTCCCTGGTGCAGGGAGCAATAACGGAGTCGGAGAGGTCGGGAATAATCGGGGTGCTTACGGGAATATTTGAAGTTACCAGCGCCGGTATATCGGCAGCCATTATTTTCGCATTCCTATCCTCCCTGGTATTTAAACCCAAGGGGTAACAAGCAAACTATCTCAACTGAAAATTATAATGAGGAGGTGTAATGATGACTGTAGGAAACCAGCTAAAACAAAGCATCGCAGAAGTGCAGAGCGCTGCTGCCAACATGAAAAGTTTTGCCCAGTCAACCCAGGACCAGCAGGCCAGCCAGACTTTTCAGCAGTTAGCCCAGAACCTTGATGATGCAGTTAATACCCTGGAACAAAGACGTCAGTATGTGGAAGAGCAGGAACCACAATACAAGAAACAGTAAAACAACAGTAACAGGAAAGCTGAAGGTTCCCTTAAGACTTTCAGCTTTTTTTAATTAAATAGCAATAAAATAAAAG
This sequence comes from uncultured Syntrophomonadaceae bacterium, assembly GCA_964474145.1. GTDB lineage: Bacteria > Bacillota > Dethiobacteria > SKNC01 > SKNC01 > PWHX01. The sequence goes on along the minus strand of CAYYWR010000224.1, from coordinate 2,435 downwards.
GAAAATATGACTGTATATAGTATTAATTACACCAGGAGTATATTATTTAAAAGGAAGGATAATTAAAATGACATTTTATGGAATACCTGTTTATGTATGGATTATTTTTTTTATTGCTTTAACCATTGGATCTATTTTTACGGCAGTACGTATTATTAAAAAGCTAATAGAATATAATAGCCGGAAATAAGATGGGACAAGTTACAGGGGAAGGATGATGCAGAAAGCAGGAGAGGCTGGGAGGCTAGAGGCCAGCAGGTGTCCTGATGAGCTACAAAACATGTAAGCAAAAATATGTATAAGGAGGGATTCATATGTCCTTAAAAATTTTACATACCGGTGACATACACCTGGGCATGACTTTCAAAAGCCGCAGCTATCCGGATAATTTAAGAAAAATTTTAGTGGAGTCCCGGTTCAAAACCCTGGAAAGGCTGGTGGAAAGGGCCAATCAAAAAGAGTGTCATCTATTTATTGTAGCTGGGGATCTCTTCCACCGGACAAATGTATCCCGGGAAGCAGTTCTCAGGGCTGTAGAGATTTTATCAAAGTTTAACGGAAACTGTGTTGCTGTCCTTCCCGGGAATCATGATTACCTCAATGAGTTTGATTATTTATGGAAGAACTTCAAGGAGAATGCCTTTGATAACCTGCTGCTTTTGGAAGAGTCCCTTCCTTACGACTTAAAGGACTATAATCTGGAAGCAGTCCTTTATCCGGCACCCTGTCACCGCAAGCACTCATCGGAAAACAGGCTGGGCTGGATTAGGGAACTGGAGGAAAAGCCCCCGGCCAGGTGGCACCTGGGAATAGCCCACGGATCCCTGAAAGGAGTATCTCCCGATTTCCAGTCCCAGTATTTTCCTATGGAGGAAGAGGAGCTGAAGGAGCTGGGCCTGGATCACTGGTGCCTGGGCCACACCCATGTGCGCTATCCCGACCTGGATTCCTCCCAGGACTGTCTTTATGTTTACTGTGGGACTCCGGAGCCCGACGGATTTGACTGCAATCACAGCGGTTATGCTCGGATTACCACCATTGACCATGAGGGAGTCCTGCACAGCCACACAGTAAATACAGGAGAGTTCAGGTTCAGGGAGATTGAAAAGGAAGTACAATCTGCAGATGATTTATACGATTTACAGCAGGAGCTGGCGGGAGAAGGGGAAAACACCCTGGCAAAACTGGTCCTGAGGGGTACCCTTCCCCAGGAGGACTACTACCGGCGGCACAGCATTGTGGAGGAGTTGAAGGAAGTTTTGACTTATTTTGAGTTGGAGGACTCGGAGGTGGCCATGGAGATTACTCCGGAAACCATTTCTACAGAATTTGCCCGGGACTCTTTTCCCTACCTGCTCCTCTCCCGTCTGGCAGAAAGGGGAGAAAACCAGGCCCTCCAGGAGGCATACCAGCTAGTAAAGAAGGTGAAAAAATGATTATCCATAAGGTTAAGCTGTCACCCTTTGGCGGGGTTAAGGACAGGGAGCTGGAATTCACCCCCGGGCTGAATATAATAATGGGCCCCAACGAAGCGGGGAAGAGCACCCTGGTTAACGCCATTTTCTCAGCACTGTTTCTGCAGTCAAACCTGAAGAAAAATACTAATGAATGGAAGGATTTTTTAGTAAATTACATGCCCTATCCCCACGGGGACACTATAGAGGTAACCCTTGACTTTAAGTGCAGTCGGGGAAATGAATACTGCCTGGTGCGTTCCTGGGGTGAGGAAAAGAAGGACCGTTTAATAATTAAGGAGGAGGGCAGCGAAGTAAACAGTCCAGGAAAAATCCAGGAACTCCTGGCTCCTGTGCTGGGATATGGGCGGGGCACTTTCCAGGGGGTGCTCATGGCCAGGCAGGAAGAAATGATAAGGACTCTGGAAATGTTGAAGAAAAACAGTGAAGCAACCCACACCTTAAGTGGTATTCTCCGGTCGGTTATATTCCAGTCCGGTGGTGTTTCTGTAGAGGCTCTGGGTTCTCAGATTGCCCGGGAAAAGAAAGACCTGTTAAGCAACTGGGATATGGACAGGAATGGACCCAAAGGAGGCAGGGGTATTGATAACCCCCATAAAAAGAGTCTGGGAACAGTTCTTTTGGGCTACTACAGGGTGGAGGAACTAAAAAGACAGCTCAGGACAGGCCGGGAGCTGGAAAAAAGGGTTGAAGAAATCACCCTGAAGCTCAAGGAGCTTAACAAGGAAAAAACAGAGAAAGTTGAACCGCTAAAAGCCAGGTACGAAAAGATAGAAGGGGACATTCAGCGGCGTTCTGCTCTGGAACCCGGTCTGGAACTGGTTAAGCAGAAGGGAAAAGCGTTAAAAGAAGTGAATACCCTGTGGCCTCAAGTCCAGGAGAAGATAAAGAGCCTCCAGGACCGGGTAAAGGAGAAGGAAAAGCAAAAAGAAACGCTGGAAAAAGAAAGGGAACAGGCTA
>CAYYWR010000223.1:0-3516 GCA_964474145.1 uncultured Syntrophomonadaceae bacterium | reverse complement strand
TCCGTCAATCTCGTCTGCTGAAAATTCACGGTTAAATACAATGGTCCACTCCTTATCCAGGGGCACGTTATCCATTCTATCAAATTTTTCCCAATTTTCATTGCTGGAGGTTTCTGCCGTTTCCCTGGACTCTTTTAGACCATTTTCGTAAAATTCTTCCCTTACATCTGTAGCATCAGCTAATACCACCCCACCAAGAGGTAAAATTAACACTAATATTAAGCTGATCAATAAAAAGTTTCTCATTGTAAACTCCTCCTTCTCCCGTTGATATTTCTAATGGGTTCTAACGGGCATGTCCGGTTTTCACTTCACAGTTTTAACAATATAAATACTTACATTTAGCACATTATAAATCACCTCAAGGAAATATTTTGCTGCTGTCCTGGTTTCTAAGCAGCCTGGTTAAAATAAAAAAGACAGGGGGCTTATAACTTAAAGCTTTAAGCCTAATCCTGTTTTTTTATTAACCTGTTCCAATATAATATTTTTTATGTCTGAAATATAGAGCCTTGAATATAAAGCTTAGTGTATAGATATAGAGCTTGGGATTGGATTATAGATAAGATTTTTTGATCCTTTGATCCTATTTAATCTTTTGATCCTAATAGATTTGGCTCCTATTTTAAAACAAATAATTCAAAACTGTCAAGGGATTCTCTAAAATAAAATGATAAAATATGCTTAAAATTTGTCTTAGAAAAGCCTTTCAAAATCCACAATCCACTCCATCTACCAGCAGCGCCGTACCAAAATTAAACTATGACACTGTTCTTGACTAAACTTATTCACCTATGTTAGAATCGAGCCAATAATTATCTTACTTGGGGCTTAGCAGGAAAGCGGTTTCTAGCAAAATGAAACCTTTGAATTTCCTGTTGCCGAGGGATATTGCCAAATAAGCAAGTTCAAGTAATGTTCCCTACTAAACAGTTAATTTGCACACATTTCACAAGTCTTTAAAACAAGATTGGCAATGCCTCTATATTTTTTATGAGGAGGTTGACGAGAGTGTTTAATGTTAGGCGTTGGACAGAGTCCTGGACAGGCGTAATGTTGTCTTTATTAATCATTCTTCTTTTGGTAGGGCCTTTGGGTTGCGGAGAGCCTTCTGAGGAAGAAGTGCCCGGAGAAGAGATTACAGATGAAGAGGTGACAGACGAAGAAGAACCTGTGACAGAAAAAGAGGAAGAAGTCGTAGATGAAGAAGAGCCTGTAACAGAAGAAGAGAAAGAAGAACCGCCTGTTTCAGTTGAGGAATGGAAGAATCCTACTGAGCTGGTTGATGTTTTAGATGTGTTTAAAGAATTGGAATGGAATTTGGCCACCATTGAAAACGGCCAGGAAACTGATTCCAGGGTCATCACTTTCAGGAATGAAGGCCCTGAAACTGTTGCAGGTAAAAAAGCTGATTTATTGATTTTTTCAGAAAATGAAGATAAATTCAAAGCATGGGTTGATCAAAATGGCGATGTGGTCCAGGCAGAAATTGATGGCCAAACAATACCAGGAGAGCTTGCCCAAGTGCCCCTGGACATTGCCCTGGAGGGTTTCTTTTTACCTTTCTGGTCGGTTGAAGAGATGGGAGTTCGAGAGTTTGCCAGGGGAGAAATTTATCCCGGGTATAACCTGCGTGATGTCTCTACCCAGAGGGAAACCTTTGGTGATATCAGTGCAGAAGTAACCTGCATGGATGTGTATTTAGAACCACCAGCAACCTTTGAGGGTGATGAAGGAACTGTTACCTGGTGCATAGGTGATTTCGATGGAGAATTTCAAATGCTGGTTGAATGGGACTGGGGTGAGGAAGATGCAGAAGGTGATATTAATATTCAATATAACTTAAACAAAGCAGTGCTTCAATAAAGTGGTGCTTCAATAATGAGGTCTGTTAGTTTTTTGCGAAATGTGAAATGCAAGATATTTCACAAAGCTGCCCTTTAGGCTTTAGGGCGGAGCTGGAAAGCCCGGGAGTTTTTTTCCGGGCTTTTTCCGGTTTTCAGGGGCAAAAACGCATGGGGCAATAATGCATGGGGCAGAACGGAGCATCTCACTTACGTATTCAGGATTTTATGTCCTTACTTTCCCTACAGGTGCCATATAGATAACAAACTCATCTTCCCCATCCACCTTAATCAAGTTGTCTGCTAAGGTTTGATCATAAGCAGCTATGGCACAGGTGCCTGCTCCCACGGCTTCACAGGCCAGGTAGAGGTTTTGGCAGACATGGCCTGCATCCAGGGCAATAACCTTATGGGAGGCCATACCATAGCGCCACTCCATTCTGTAGGGAATAGTTGTCCATATGAAAAGAAGCGCGCTATTGGCGACAAAGGCCTGCCCAAGGGTTGCTTCCACAATTTTTTCCCGCAGGCCCTCCAGGGTAAATTCCACAAGTAGCTGGTGGGATAACGGCAAATAACGGTATATTCCCTCCTCCAGACCCTGGACATTTAGCAGTGCCAGGTAAGTCTCAAAGGTATGGCGGCAGCCCGCAGAAGGGACAGTGCGGAAAGCATGGCCGCGGCTGGGAAAGGGCCGTCCCCTTATGCCCTGGGTAGCCCAGAGAAGAAAGGAAAGTTCCTCCTGGCTCAAAGGATTATCCAGGTAATTTCTCCGGCTTTCCCTTTTGTCCAGGGCAGAAATAAGGTCAATTTCCTGGAGGTTTTTCCATTCTCCCTTTGGGGGCAAGTCAATTAACTGGGCCTCCCGGGGGTAAGGTTTTTCAACAGGTGGAGCTTCCACTCCTTTATTTTGATCCGTTTGAGAAAAATCTGTCATTTTGCGCACGCTGTCCTTTAAAAATAAGCGGAACTCTTTTCTAACTTCTTTATCCACGTTCTTCACCTTCCTTTTCTTGTGGCAGGCCTGCTGACCAGGTACGCACCCGGTCTTCCACATCAGTGAGGGCAGCCTGTTTTATGTCTATGGTAATCATGACAATATTTTCTCCCATGATAAACTGATCCATATCCCGGTTCTTCTCATGGTGGGCCTTCCGATAGTAACTATCTTTATCCCCCTTACTCCCTTTATCTCCTTTACTCCCTTCATCCCCTTCAACCAGGGTGGCGGTGCCATAAAGGGTGCAGCTTAGGGGAGATTCACCATCACCTCCCGAAGTGAAAAGAAGAAGGGCTACAACGGGGTTATTTCTTATGTGATTTACTTTGGTGGTATTAAACCTGCTGCTTAGAATAACCACACCTTCTTCCGGCAGATAGGTAAAGTTCATGAGGCTTACGTGGGGTTGGCCCTGATAACAGGTAGCCAGGGAACAAAATTTTTCCTCTTTCAATAGCTTTAATACTTCCGCGCTTATGTTCATAGAATCTTTATTCACAGTAACTGGTCACTAAAATCTGTCCATATTTATATAATGTGCAACTAAAAAAAGTGGAATTATAAAAATGTGATATTAAATAAGATTTTAGAAACTCAGGTTTTCGCCTCCTTTGATTTAATACTACAGCGAAATAAGATACCAGCGGTGCCACGGGGACGGTTTCAGCGGAC
>CAYYWR010000222.1:0-3522 GCA_964474145.1 uncultured Syntrophomonadaceae bacterium | reverse complement strand
CTGGAGTTCAGACGTGTGCTCTTCCGATCTTTTTCTTCAATAGTCCCCCGGGTGATCATCTTCATTACCTGCACCACATTTTTTTGCCCTATGCGGTGGGCCCGGTCCGAAGCCTGATCCTCCACAGCCGGGTTCCACCACAGGTCATAGTGAATAACTGTATCGGCTCCGGGAAGGTTCAGCCCGGTCCCCCCGGCTTTAAGGGAAATAAGAAAAACATCCGCCTTCCCCTGGTTGAAATCCTGCACCCTTTTCAAGCGCTCCCCTGATTTAACGGAACCATCCAGATACAGGTAGGAATATCCCTGAGATAGCAGCATTTTCTCTATAATGCTCAGCATCCGGGTAAACTGGGAAAATAGAAGCACCCGGCCTCCCCCCCGGATTACTTCCTGCAATATATCCTTTAGCTGAAGCAGTTTTCCGCTTTCCCCATTGTAGTTATCCAGGTAAATAGAAGGGTGGCAGCAGATTTGCCGCAGCCTCAACAGCCCGGCCAGTATTTTTATGCGGCTTTTTTCAAATCCCTTTTCTTTTATATCCAGGGCAACCTGCTGGCGAATCTGTTCCAGATAAACCAGGTAAACTTTTTTCTGCTCCCTGGTGAGTTCGGAAACCACCTGGTGCTCAATTTTAGGCGGGAGTTCCTCCAGCACTTCACTTTTCAAGCGCCGCATAATAAAGGGGCTTACTTTTCGGGCCAACTTCTGGCTGGCCTCAGCATCTCCATTTTTTTCTACCGAGGAGTAGCTCCTGACAAAATTTGTGTAAGGGGGGAAATAGCCCGGCATAATACAATCAAATATTGACCACAGTTCCGTAAGGGAATTTTCCATGGGAGTCCCCGTCAGGGCCATGCAGTTGTCCGCCGGAATAAGCTTGGCAGACTTTGCCGTCTGGGAGTTAGGATTTTTAATGTTCTGGGCTTCATCCAGGATGCAGCAGCTAAACCTCTTGTCCCTGTAGAGATCTATATCCCGGCGCACCAGTGGGTATGAAGTGATAAACACCTGGGCCTCCCCCGGGTTTTCAATCTTTTCCTTTCTTTCACTTTTTGTCCCGGAGACAACCAGCACTTTTAGCCAGGGTGCATAGTTTTCCATTTCAGCTTTCCAGTTATAAACCAGAGAGGTGGGAACTACAACCAGGCAGGGATTGTGGGATTTGTCAGTTTTTTGGTCCTGGCAGGACCGGGATTTTTCCTCAATCTCTGAGCATATAAAGGCTATGGCCTGTAAGGTTTTCCCCAGCCCCATATCATCCGCCAGTATGCCTCCAAACCCGTAAGCTGAAAGGGTCTTCAGCCACTTGAAACCGGTTTTCTGGTATCCCCGCATCACATTTTCCAGGCCCTGGGGTATTGACAGGTCCAGGTCATCGGGTTTTTTGATACTCTGGATAAGTTCCCGGCACTTCCTGTCGGGTTCCAGGGATTTTACCTGGCCCTCCCGGGAAAGCTGATCCAGCTGCAGGATTCGGTATTTGGGGAGGTTAATGACCTCCTTTTTCAAGTCTGAATTTTTAAGGTCCAGTTCCCGGGTTATTTCTGCCATATCCTGGAGTTCTTTGGAGTCAATGGTGAGAAAGGAGCCGCTCCTCAAGCGGTGATACCTCTTTTTTTCCTTTAAGGAGGCCAGCACTTCGGGGAGCTCTTCTGTGTTTACCCCCTCCAGGCAAAATTCAAATTCCAGCAGGTCCAGGGACTCATTTAAGCCTATCCTGCCCTTGAAAGCAGGAGACCGCCTTACTGTTACCTTTTTAAAACTGTCACTGTAAAAAACTGTGCAGTGCTCCTGTATCTCCGGTAGTATTTCATAGATAAAGTCAAATAGTGTTTCCTCCTGCTCCTTTTCCAGGTACATCTCTTTATCCCTGACTTTAAAATCCGCTTTTTGGAAATAGCTGATAATTTTGTTTTCTTTTTTCATGTCCCGTATCAGAATGCCGCCGTTATCCCCTGTTCTGTCCTTTTCCTCTCCCAGAGGGTTAATAGTCTGCTGCCCGTAAATGTATTTCAGCTGGGCTGTTATGCTCTCCTCCTGGCTGTCCAGATAAACCTCCGCCTGTAAAGGTACCCGGCAGATATTTTTTTCCAGTTCTTCGCTTACCTGAAGGGTGCCTGTTCGATAAAGCTCCCCGGTTATTTCTGACATGAACCTTTCCCTGTGTTCTGCAGGGATAATTATAGAGTTGCTGCCGGTTTGCGCCAGGTTCTGGTAAAAGGGATAGAAGTTGTTAATCTGCCGGAAAGAGGGCTTGTAAATGTTGTCCTCATAAAAAAAGTAGCTGCCGTCTCTTATCAGGGGAATTAAAGAGCTTTTTTCTTTGAATTCTAATATCAAGTATTCCTCCTCCTGTCTCAGGTGAAAATTCAGGGGGAGGTCCCTTTCAAAAATATTAACTGTATAGTACTCTCCGAAGAGGCAAAAGGAAAAAGTCCGATTTCTTAATACCTCCAAGAGTTTTTTTCCATGGGTTTCGGGCAAATAAACCTCTTTGCCCTGGAATCCCATCCCTCTGTTATGGTAGGGGCTGAGGCTTGAGTAAAGCTCTTCCACACCATACAACTCTTCCAAAATCTCTAATATTGTATAGTCCTCTTTCTTAAAGATATGTTTTAAGGGATCATAGGTGAAATTTTTGCCAAATTTTAGGGGTTTTTGCTGTTTTATGTGCTGGATAAACTCTTTTATATCTTTAACCACATAAGTTTTCCCTTCCCCCACCTTGAAGTTAAGGGAAAACGTATGGGTACTGGAACCATAGTAATACAACCTGCGGAAATTTAAAGTATACTCCAGGTTTAGTTCTTTAGCCCCACCTGCTTCTCTTTCTTTTTGGAAATAATGAAAAATACCTTCTGTAAATTCTCTGTCCTTGCTTTCCGGGTCAAAATACTCCTGGCTGTTTTCTGAAATTTTTAGAAGCAGCGCTACCAAATGTTTACAGTAGCCGGGGTATTTATGAAAAGCCGGGCAATCACAAAAAACCTGCTCCAGCCCTTCCCCATCACTACGGAAACTGGCTTCAACCAGGTAATCATCGCTGAAACCTTTGACTGTAGCTTTAAAGCTTAAGTCATCCTGATAGAAAATGAGATTCTGCACGGCATCCATTTGATGGTATGCTACGCCCCGGTTAAAGGTAATTGCTTTCTCACAAAAGTTTCTAATTATTTCTGAGGTAAGTTCAAACATTCAGGCCATTACTCCTTTTTTCCATCTTTTATCATCTTATCTTATCTTATCAAATCTGTTGATTGTTGATTGTTGATTGTCTCTTATCTCTTATCTCTTATCCTTTTCCAGGTCATAAAGAATCTTGTCCAGATACCAGTCTTCTGTTTTCCCCGGGTTCCTTTCCCTCTCCCTGGAAATAAACCGCTCTATAACCTGGTCCGCCTCTCCGGGAGGCATGTTCAACAGGCTCCTGCACTGCTGCCTTAGCCTGGAAGAGTCCCGGGAAGGGGTGGAGGGGGATTTGTAAAGCTTGAAGTAAGCTATAACACCTGCTATTATCAAT
>CAYYWR010000221.1:0-3580 GCA_964474145.1 uncultured Syntrophomonadaceae bacterium | reverse complement strand
CACAATATCCACATCAAGATAACATAATAAATCATCAATCATCCCTCACCTGAAAATAATTAACAATTCTTGTATGGCTCAAGCTGGTCACAATATTCACCTGCTGGAAGGGCAGAAGGGCAGAGGGGCAAAGGCCTTTTCAGCAGCTGAACAGCAGCTGAACAGTTACTAATTTTTTCAGGCAAGTTGTAAATTGGGCACGGCATTAAGGTCCAGGGGGGCAAAGTTCTTGTCAAGATATTGATAATAACCGGCACAGGCTATCATGGCTGCATTATCAGTACAGAAATTCAGGGGAGGATAGTACAGCTCATAGCCGTTTTCTTTCGCGCTTTTTGATAAAGCTGCCCGCAGGGTTGTGTTGGCGGCCACTCCTCCAGATAAGGCAATTCTTTCCACTCCCTTTTTATCTGCAGCCATAAAGGTTTTATCCACCAGGACATCTACTACTGCCTGTTGAAAACCGGCAGACAGGTCCTTCAAATTAACCTCTTCACCCTTTTGCTTCTGCCGGTTAAGATAATTTAGTACAGCAGATTTCAAGCCGCTGAAACTAAAGTCCAGGCTTCCCTCCTCTAAAAAGGCCCGGGGGAACTTAATGGCTTCCGGGTCGCCCTCCTGGGAAAGCTTATCTATCACCGGACCCCCGGGGTAACCCAGGTTTACGGCCCTGGCCGCTTTGTCAAAAACTTCCCCTGCCGCGTCATCCCTGGTTCTTCCCATGATTTCATATTTTCCATGCTGCTCCATGTAAACCAGATTGGTGTGCCCCCCGGAAACAATCAGGGATAACAGGGGAAACTGCAGGCCCCCATGCACCAAAAAATTGGCGTAAATATGGCCTGTAATATGGTTTACTGCTATAAGGGGCAAATCACAAGAAAAGGCCAGGGCTTTGGCTGTAGCCACTCCAATTAAAAGGGCTCCCACCAGCCCGGGACCGTAAGTAACTGCTATAGCGGAAAGGTCAGAAAAATCTTTGGCCGCTTCCCTGAGAGCCTCCTCCACCAGCAGGTTAATTATATCCAGGTGGCGGCGGGACGCAACCTCGGGCACGACCCCGCCAAACCTGCCATGAAGGTCCACCTGGGAGGAAACCAGATTACTCAATACCTCTTCTCCATTTTTTACTACAGCCACGGCTGTATCATCACAAGAGCTTTCTATGCCCATTATTACTATCTGGTTATCTTTGCTCATGGTCTTATTAACCTCCGGTTTTCCAGTTTATTAGCCTGGAGCATTCTTGTGTTAAGCTAAATTTAAAGTCATATAATAAGCATCTTCATTTCCATAATAATCTTTTTTTCTCTTTCCCACCTTAAACCCGTTATTTTTGTAAAGCTTTATGCCCCAGGAATTAGAAACTCTTACTTCCAGGCTGATAAGTTTTGCTCCTCTTTCCCCAGCCTTTTTCATTAAAGACTTCAGTAAAATATCTCCGTTGCCTTTATTCCTGAAAGCCGGGTCCACAGCCAGGTTTGTTATATGCGCTTCTTCAAGAAAAACCCACATGCCCCCATAGGCAATTACAGAGCCCCTCTGTCTTAACACCAGATATTCTGCATATCTGTTTTCCTTTATTTCTGTTAAAAACAAATAAATAGACCAGGGATTTGGATAAGAAATGCGCTCAATCGGCATTATTTCACTTAAATCCTTAACCTCCATGGGTTCAATTAATACTTCTTCCTGTTTCACCGGGAACAACCCCTCTTCTGACGTTCCTCCCACTTCACCTCGGCTTCTGAGCGTCGCAGGTATAAAGGCTGCAGATGCTTATAACTTTCATGATGGTTCCCTTTTGCTAAAATATCTAAACCCTGTTGTGCTGTCAGGGCTCCCCTATTTATCCTATGGGAGGGGGGCGCCCAGAAAACCCTTTCTCCCAATGCTTCCTCTATCAAACTGGCGTACTTATCCAGGGCATCCCCTGAAAATATTACTTTCCCTGCAGTATTCTGGTTCAAAAAGTCAAAGAGTTCTTCTATGGGAACCGCCATGTAGTCTGTAATTCTCTGTAGTTTTCCCAATGGGCAGCGATAAAGGGAAGTGTAAACTTCCTGGCGCCGGGCATCCAGTACCGGACAAATCAGCCCATGGGTAAAGGGAAACTGGGCCGCCAGAATATCCAGGGTAGGGACACCTGCCAGGGGGATTTTTAACCCCTGGGCCAGGGACCTGGCAGTAGCCATACCTATCCTTATTCCGGTAAAAGACCCGGGGCCACTGGCTACAGCAACTCCCTGGATGTCTTTCTTGCTCAAGTCAGCATCATCAAGCATCCCGGCGATCAAGGGCATTAAGCGCTGGGAATGGGTTTTATTAATGTTCAAGCTGTACTCTCCAACTATACTGTCTTCTGTGGCTAAAGCCACACTACAGACCAGGGTTGCCGTATCAATGCCCAGAACCAACATATTTTTTCAACTCCTCAACCTGTTCAGCATAACTTTTCCCCCGGGGCTGAAATATTATACAGCGTTTTTCAGGGCCAGGGGTATTGCCTTCATTATAATTATCATTATCAGTGTGAGCCTTGTAAATATATACAGCCATATAATCAGGGGGAAGGTAATCTTTTATTTTCTCGGCCCACTCAATCACCGTAATACCTTCCCCATAAAAATACTCTTCGTACCCTAACTCCAGAATTTCCCGGGGGTCCTCCAGGCGATAAACATCAAAGTGATACAGGGGTAAAGTTCCCCGATACTGGTTTATTATAGTAAAAGTAGGGCTGGTAACATATTCCTCTATGCCCAGGCCCCGGGCTATTCCCTGGGCAAAAACAGTTTTACCGGCTCCCAGTTCTCCAAAAAAAGCCACCACGTCTCCTTGTTTCAATAACTTTCCCAGTTTTTTTCCTGTGTTAAAGGTTCCTTCAAAACTCCTGGTAATAACTTCTAGCAAAATCTTTTCCTCCCCTTCAGCCATCTTCAAAAATGTGAAAACCCCTTCTGGAAGAATTCCCTTTCTTCCCCCTCTTCATCCAGTATTTTAAGACCTTTTTCCGGGGAAGTAATCTCTCCTATAACCGTAAACTTTGAGTCAACCCCATGTCTTTCCCCTTTAAAATTATCATATTTTTCCGGGCTAAAGGTAAAGAGAAGTTCGTAGTCTTCTCCCCCGGTAACAGCATAACTCATGGCATCTTTTTCTACAATCTGGGAAGCTGCCAGGGCAGCCGGGTGAAGAGGTATTTTTTCCAGGTGAATCTCTGCCCCCACCCTGCTGGACTTTATTATCTCTCCCAGGTCTTTAAGCAGCCCATCGCTTAAATCAATCATGGAAGTTACCAGCCCCTTTTCGGCCAGAAGTCGGGACTCTTTCAGCCGAAGGGGAGGCTCCAGGTGGGCCTGTATTAATTCCTGTGCCCAGGTAGAAGAAGCTTCATGTTTTTTTAACAGTAAATCCAGTCCGGCTGCAGAGGCCCCCAGTTCACCAGTTACTCCAATATAATCCCCGGGCCTGGCCCCCGACCTTAAAAGCAGGTTTTCCTCTTTTACCTCTCCTATAACCGTAATACTGATAATAATTCCTTTAGGGGACCGGACGGTATCCCCTCCCATAAGATTCA
>CAYYWR010000220.1:0-3587 GCA_964474145.1 uncultured Syntrophomonadaceae bacterium | reverse complement strand
TCTATAGTGATTGTAGCCTCAACTCTATTTGCACTAAGCTTTTTATATTCCCATAAACAAAAATATTTTAAAAAGTTTTTCCGGGGTGGAAAAGTCCAGGAAAAAGTTAACTAAACTCATTAGAACGGAGGAATAATTATGTTAAAGAAAATTTATTTTACAGGAGCAGTTCTGGTTCTTTTATTCGGGCTGTTTTTAACGGGGTGTGGAGACCCTGAGCCCCAGGACAGAGCTCAAAAGGATGGGGTGGAGATTGTCACCAGTATTTCTATTTTGGCAGATATCACGGAAAACATTACAGGAAACAGGGGTAGTGTAAAATATGTCGTTCCTACTGGAGAACATCCAGAAGACTACGAGCTTTTGCCCGGTGAAGTTCAGATGGTAAACGATGCGGATCTATTTTTTATTAACGGCATGGGATTGGAAGTAATGATGGAAAAAGCTTTAGGAGAAATTACAGGTACTCCTGTGGTAACTGTAACAGAAGGAATAGAGCCCATCCCCCTGGAGGGGAGCCATGAACCAGACCCCCATGCCTGGCTTGATGTAAAACTAATACTTTCCTATATAGATAACATCGCAGATAAACTAATTGAAGCAGATCCCCATGGGGAAAAGGAGTACAGGGAAAATGCCAGAAAATATAAAGACGAATTAGAGGAACTGGAGGGCTGGATTAAAGAAAAGGTTAAAGAGGTCCCGGAAAAAAACCGGGTTATTGTGATCAGTGAAAACGCTTTTAAATATTTTGGAGAAGCCTATGGATTTCAGGCAGAGGGTATCTGGGAGCTGAACTCTCATGAAGAGGGGACGCCTAAACAAATTTCCCGGGTAGTTGATCTGGTCAGGGAAAAGGGATTACCAGCTCTATTTGTAGAAGCTACTGTAGATAGAAGGTATATGGAAACCATTTCTGCCGAAACAGGGGTTCCCATATCCGGTGAAGTCCACACCGATGCCCTGGGAGGTCCGGGAAGCGGAGCAGAAACCTATATGGATATGATGAGGGAGAATGTTAAAATAATAGTGGAAGGCTTGAACCGGTAGAATTTATGTACTTTTAACAGGAAAATTAAAAATAGTTTAGAATTAATTAATAAGCGTTAGTTATCAGTTATCAGTAATCCCGCTAATCCCGCCGGAAAACTGGTATGACAAAGTTGCGGCAAAACTTGGAGGCTTTAAGGGTATGATTCAGGTAGAAAATTTATTTAAAAGGTATAACGGAGTTACAGCCATAGATGACATATCCTTTGTCGTAAGAAAAGGGGAAATATTTGGTTTGTTAGGGCCCAATGGCGCCGGTAAAACTACTACCCTGAGAGTTCTATCAACTATCTTAAAACCCGACCGGGGACAGATTAGAATTGGGGGCCACTCGGTTATAAATGAAGCACAAAAGGTAAGGGAAATTATAGGAGTATGTCCCCAGGAAATAGCTTTATATCCCGAGCTTTCAGCTCGGGATAATCTTATCTTTTTTGCCCTTATGGGGGGTTTTAAAAAAAGTCAGGCCCAAAAAAAATCAAAGGAAATACTGACAGAAATAGGTCTGGATAATAAGGCTGATGAAAAGGTGAGCAATTTATCCGGGGGCATGAAAAGGCGCCTTAATCTTGCTGCTTCTATCATACACCAGCCCCTTACCCTGTTTATGGACGAGCCAACAGTGGGTGTAGACCCCAGGTCAAGGGCTGCCATCTTTGATATTTTAAACAGGTTTAAACAAAAGGGTATAACCATAGTATACACAACCCACTACATGGAGGAAGCCGAAAGACTTTGTGACAGGGTAGCCATAATGAATAACGGTAAGATAATTGCCCTGGAGTCTCCTGAAACACTAAAGAAAAAATTTAACCCTGAGGGACAGATATCATTCGAAGAAATATTTTTAGAATTAACCCGTTAAATGGAGAGCAACAGATGAAAATATTATTTTTAGCTTCTAAAGACCTGAAAATCTTACTTTCCAATAAAAGAGAGTTATCCCTGCATATTTTTTTACCTGTAGTAGTTGTGCTGCTGGTAATTCTCCTCTTTAGGGGAGAACCTGCCCTTTATGGGGAAGCATTTTTTATCGATAAAGACGGCGGTTTAACTGTCAGGAGCTTTATAAATAGAATTGAAGAGGTAAGAGGGTTAAAAGTCTTTGTTATAGATGAAAAAGAGGCTGCCAGAAAAATGGAGCGTTCAGAGACTCAAATGGTTGTAGAAATACCCGGGGATTTTTCAGAAAAAGTTGCCGGGGGAGAATCCCCCCGGTTAACCATATGGCAGAGGGGTTCCGGGGGAGAAACCGGGCAGATGCTGATTTCTTTGACCCGATCTGTTATTGCAGAGATGCTGGGGGAAGTCCAGATGACCCTCCTGGTTAAGGAATATGCAAAGGATTCCCCTTATTTTCAGGAAGAAGAGGAAATAGATGTTTTTATGGAGGGCCTATTCAGGGCTTCCCGCTGGAACCCCGGGACAACAGTCACGGAGAAGATAACGGGGGAGCAAAAGGAAATGGCTGTTTTTTTTATACCCGGGGTTATTACTTTGTTCTTGATTTTTTCCATAACTTTCAGCGCTCAAAATTTTGTTGAAGAAAAAAACCAGAAAATTTTAGAGCGGCTTACCTCTGCAGGGCTATCCCGCTGGGAGATAATTGTAGGCAAAGTGCTGGGGAACGTCTTTAAAGGAGCTTTTCAGTTCATAATATTGATCTTTGTGACATGGATTATTCTAAACCCCTTTACCCCTTTATCTCTGGCCAAAACTATACTTTTCTCTCTGCTGGTGATAACTTCTATAAGCTTTCTCAGTGTTTTGATAGGCTGCATTTCCCAAAAGACTGAACAGGCTCTCTGGGCTTCCGTTATTATATCCCTGGTAAATTCAGCTCTGGGCAATACCTTCGCTTTTCCCCGGGAGGAAAGTACGGTAATAGAGGTGATTAATCTCTTTACAGTCAGTCTTTACGCCAACCGGGGGCTGCGCAGCATTATTATTCACGGGGAGTCTCTTTTTAGCTTGTTTGTGGAAGTGCTGGCACTATCTTTTATGGCCCTGATTTTTTTTGCAGCTTGTTTATATTTTTTTTCTCCTGGAGATGGAGAAAAAGTGTAAGGGGGGGACTCCTGTTTTGCTAACTTGAGCAGGCATAAAAAGGCAGACGGGGAATATATATTGAAGAAAATACTGTATTTAACAGGAAAAGACTTGAATAATTTCATAAGGGATGTCAGAAGTTTGTTCCTGGCCCTCCTGTTCCCATTAATACTTGTTTTTTTAGTAGTTTATGTTTATCCCTCCGGAGGGGAGGAGGGTGGGAAGTTTACATTTGGACTGGTCTCCCAGGAGGATAAAGAAGGTATCAGCCAGGAAATGATAGCATTTTTAGAGAAGGAAGAAAGTATTCCCCTGGAGATTTTTAGCTATGAGAAGGCATATCAGAAACTACAGAGGGAGGAGATAGAGGCTTTTCTGTTTTTCCCGGAAGATTTTACTTCCAGGTTATACCGGGGAGAAAAAACAGAGATAGAAGTCTATACAAATCCTGAAAATGCTAGAGGGCGCCTGGCTGCTCTGAGAATAGG
>CAYYWR010000219.1:0-3599 GCA_964474145.1 uncultured Syntrophomonadaceae bacterium | reverse complement strand
CCAGGATATTAAAAGCCATCCTGGCTTCATTAATTTCTCGAACCAGGCTGGCATCAATCTTGATGAAATCTGGCTTCAGACTTACAATCCGATCCAGGTTGCTGAATCCACATCCCACGTCATCTATAGCAATGCGAAAGCCAGCAGAACGGTAAGTATTCATCACTGCAGCCAACTGGCTGATATCATAAGAAAACTCTGACTCGGTGATCTCTATTACCACCTGTTTACCTGGAAACCCATGTTGCTTCATTAGCTCGACCATTGGAAAAATGTGTCCGTTTTCTAAACAGGCAGAAATCCACTCCGGTTGAATATTGAAGAAAAAACTATAATTAGCAGGGGCACTTTTCATTTTTTTAACGGCTTTTTCCCGGATGTAGCGGTCTACCCGAATTTTCTCCTCTTGTAAAACAGAGGCGTTGTGGAAAAAAAGGCCCAGGCTCCTGTGTCCTCCCGGCACTTTCTCCCTTCCAAGGATTTCGTGTCCTACAACTTTGCACCTGTCTGCGCAGATAACAGGCTGAAAGAACGGGACAATATCCCCTGAAATCTTTACAGATGAGTCTACAGGTTTACCCATTAATATGATCACCTCACAAAAACATAAAAACCGCTTAGCATCTCCCAAAAATTCTGGGGCTTCTCTGCACAAATAACAATTATACAATGAAAGATTCCCTGATTGGCACGAATCATCAACGTAAGAAAGCAGATGGTCCTTAATCTCTGGCACCGGGTAACACTGCACAAGAATTGTTTTCTTATTATAAAACATTATTTCATAACTGTCAAAGCCAGGCTGGAGTAAAATACTAAAGCCTGATATCTATATGCCAGGTTTTGGTGGAAAACCGTAGAGATATTATTGTTTTTATTTTAAAACATCGTCATTCTTTCACATTACTTTACATCTAAATAAAATCTTAATATTAAAGGAAATTTAGCAGTTTTCCCCAGTAAAGCAAATATACCTAAAGCTATAAGTGCCGCATAGAATATAACTCCACCAAGAATCATTGCACCAATAATTCCAAGAATTAAAAAAAAGCTCCCTACCATTCTTCAAGAACCCACTCAAAAACTGCCTGAACTATAGGTATCCTTAATTGAGACAATGTGAATTTTGATGCAGGTGTTGCTCACAATCTATAATCTCCTGTATATTTTTTGTTAATAAAGGTTATTAGTAAGACAAATAAGCCTCCCAAAGTAATATAAGTAGTAATAAAAATTTTAGGTTCTGGATTATACCAGTACTCTATCTGCCCCATCATTATAAAAAGCAATCCCAGATAAATATGTGCCATGCCTATCTTTTTAAGATAAACTGGTAAATTCTCCTTATTGGTTGCCTCAAATACTGTTGGAACAGTAAATAAATTAGGCTTTGAAAAATACTCACTTATACCTCTAATAACAAAATAGACTCCTAAAAATAATTGAGCAAACATTAAACTCCCCCCGTCTTTTCCTTTCCATAATAAGCCTTCATGAACCTTCTGCGTTCAAAATTCCACCTGTAACAATTAAAGGAAATTGTCCTGAACGGTTACACAAGCTTTATTATTATTCTAACATGTCTTATAATTAGCAGCAAAATACTGGTTATGTTATAATTTGAGCAGGGACTTTTTAAACTGGAAGTCTGGCTGGATGCTTCAAGGAGTTTGGGTATCTGTAAAGGATTTTACTATTGAAAGGAATTTATAAGAAATAATATGGAGAAAGCATTTTTGCCGGTTTCAAAAGAAGATATGATTAACAGGGGATGGGATAGGCCGGATTTTATTATAGTCAGCGGGGATGCCTATGTAGACCATCCTTCCTTTGGTGTGGCCATTATCAGCAGGTTATTGGAAGCACATGGTTTTAAAGTAGCCATTATAGCCCAACCTGACTGGAGAGATTTAAAGGAATTTAAAAAGTTGGGCAGACCTTCCCTGGGCTTTTTAATTACCAGTGGGAATATTGACTCCATGGTAAATCATTATACAGTTGCAAAAAAAAGAAGGAAGAAGGATGAGTACTCCCCCGGTGGCAGGGGAGGCTGCAGGCCTGACCGGGCCCTTATCGTATATTCTCAGAAAGTTAAAGAAGCTTACAAAAATGTACCGGTCATCCTGGGTGGCATAGAAGCTAGCCTGCGAAGATTGGCCCATTACGACTACTGGGAGGATAAAGTGCGTCGTTCTATACTCCTGGATGCCAGAGCAGATCTCCTGGTGTACGGTATGGGAGAAAAGCAGGTTATTGAGATTGCCGAAGCTATGAAAAGCGGTATTTCAATTAAAGATATTACCTATGTAAGAGGGACTTTATATAAAACCGACAGTATTGATGACGTGTATGAAGGTAAAGTATTACCTTCATATGATGATATAATTGCCTCCAAAGAAAACTTTGCTAAAAGTTTTATGATGCAGTACAGAAATACTGATCCAGTTAGCGCTTTTCCCCTGGTTGAACCGTACAGGCATAATACCTTTGTTGCGCAAAATCCCCCAGCGGAACCCCTGTCTACCCGGGAGCTGGATAGTATTTACCTGCTACCCTACACCAGGACATACCATCCCATGTACGAAAAGATGGGCGGGGTTCCTGCCATAAAAGAAGTAAGACACAGCCTGGTAAGCAGCAGGGGGTGTTTCGGAGGGTGTAATTTCTGTGCCCTGCATTTCCACCAGGGAAGAACTGTACAGGCCAGAAGCATTTCTTCAATTGTAGAGGAAGCTGAAGAAATGATAAAAAAGGAAGATTTTAAAGGGTACATCCATGATGTTGGAGGCCCAACGGCTAATTTCAGGAAAAGAGCATGTCAAAAACAGGTAAAGCAGGGTGTATGCCAGGATAAAAAATGTCTGTTCCCCAGGCCATGCAAAAACCTTGAAATAGATCATTCTGAGTACCAGGAACTTTTAAGAAAGCTGCGCAGCCTGGAGGGAGTCAAAAAGGTTTTTATCCGCTCTGGAATCAGGTATGATTACCTGATTTATGACAGGAATCAAGAATTTTTTGAGGGTCTCTGCAAGTATCATATAAGCGGGCAGTTAAAGGTAGCCCCTGAACATATTACCCCTCAAGTTCTTGAAAAAATGGGAAAGCCGGAACACGAAGTGTATGAGAGGTTTGTTCACCAATATGAGGTCATAAATAAAAGGCATGGTATGGAACAATACCTGGTTCCCTATTTTATGTCCAGTCATCCCGGTTCCGATTTGAATGCTGCTATCCAGCTGGCAGAATACCTCAGGGACACTGGATTCATGCCCAGACAGGCCCAGGATTTTTATCCTACCCCGGGGACTCTGTCCA
This sequence comes from uncultured Syntrophomonadaceae bacterium, assembly GCA_964474145.1. Taxonomy (GTDB): domain Bacteria; phylum Bacillota; class Dethiobacteria; order SKNC01; family SKNC01; genus PWHX01. The sequence goes on along the minus strand of CAYYWR010000219.1, from coordinate 284 downwards.
CCTGCATGTATTATACGGGACTTGACCCCCGGACTATGGAAAAAGTATATGTCCCCAAATCTCTCAGGGAAAAAGCTATGCAAAAGGCCTTGATGCAGTACAGGGAACCTAAAAACTACCGGCTGGTTTATGAAGCCTTGAAGAAAGCAGGCAGGGATGACTTAATTGGCCTTGGCAGAAAGTGCCTGATTAAACCTTCAAAAAAAAAGCAGACAAAATAGACAGGACTCCCGGGAGTAATCCTGTCTATTTTGTCATTTGGGTGTGTTATTATTGTTATTATT
>CAYYWR010000218.1:0-3631 GCA_964474145.1 uncultured Syntrophomonadaceae bacterium | reverse complement strand
CTTCAACAGCTCTGGGCTTTTTCATCCAGGGCAGAGAGCTATGTTCTTCTTCCTGGGCTCTAAAGCTATCCAGGTTTTCCAGCACATCCTTTTTAACCGCCTCAAGATAATGGTCCACCCGGGGGTATTCCTGGTATTTTTCCTTGAGGTCATCTATTAAATGACCTGCGGCAAAAAGGCCCATTTTTTGTTCCAGCTGCTTTAACTTTTCCCGGACCTCTTTTTCTGCGTGGGATATCTTGCGGGTGATCTCCATGGATTTAATCTGAACTTCGTTCATTTTTTTCTCCAGGTCTTCTTTTACTTCCCCTTCCAGCTGGTCAAACTCCTCCTGGTTTATTTCTTCCCCATCTATGACAGGAATAGTTGCAAAACCGGTAGGCGTTCTTTTTAAGACAAAATCATTTTCCTGGGCTGCTTTCCCCAGTTCCTCCATGAGTTCACTGCGCTGCTGCTGAAATTCCTGTAATATTCCAGCTTTTTCCCTTTCATATCCCTCCCCTTCAAAGGCCTTGGGAATTTCAGTCTTTAAATCCTCCACCAGCTCTTCCATATCTTTGCAAAATACTTTTCCCTGACCTGAAGGAAAGTATAAGGCTCCGGGCTGACTGGCGTTTTCAAAGTTATATACATAGCAGCAATCTTCAGGCGTGGACTCTTTTTTTGCCACTGTCTTTATGTAGTTCTGAGCATAATTAAATTTACCTGTTCCTGATAAACCGGTCATAAAAACATTGTAACCGTGACTTTTCATCTTTAGGCCAAACTCCATGGACCTTACAGCTCTTTCCTGGCCAATAATCCCTTCTAGAGGAGTTACCTCCTCCGTGGTTTTAAAGTCAAATATATTCTCATCGCAGGCTTTTTTCAGTCTTTCATAAGATACCCTGGATTTATCCATCTTTTTTTTACACCCCTTTGTCAATAGAATAAAATAAATAATTGCTCAGCTACTTATGTAGCTACTGAAAGTCCCCTGGCCCTCTGCACTATAATAGTCTTATTACATATTTCTTTATTCTTTTTAATTATCCTTTATTAAAGCCATTAAAATAGTGAAATCCCGGCTTTTTATACCGGGATTTCCACTGATTACTCGTGTTTAAATCTTATTGGCTACATTTTTTGCTATTTTCCTGTCTGTATTGCTATCTATATTGCTATTTTAATTACTATAAAATTGCTAGCTGCTCATATTGCTTTTGTTTTAGCCCAGGTCCTTGCGGAGACTAATTAGCTCATCTACAACAGCAGGCTCTGCCAGGGTAGAAGTATCGCCAACTTCGTCAAACTGGCTTACAGCAATCTTTCTCAAGATACGGCGCATAATCTTACCGCTTCTGGTCTTGGGCAGGCCACCTGTTAAAATAATCTGGTCAGGAGATGCAATGGGGCCAATAACTGCACGGGTATGCTTCCTCAATTCTTGCTTTAAGTCATCACTGGGCTCAAAGCCCTGCTTCAGAATGCAGTAGGCAAAAATACCTTCTCCCTTAATCTCATGGGGGAACCCAACAACAGCTGCCTCGGCAATGGCCGGATGGCTTACCAGGGCACTTTCAACTTCGGCGGTTCCCATCCTGTGGCCGGATACGTTTATAACATCATCAATACGTCCCATAATCCAGTAATAACCGTCTTCGTCTCTCCTGGCCTGGTCACCGGTGAGGTATAGTCCGGGGAACATATCAAAATAGGTTTGTCGGAATCTCTCGTGATCCCCAAATACAGTCCTGGCCATGCCGGGCCATGCCCTCTTAATTACCAGGTAGCCAGGCTCGTTGGCGCCTAACTCTTCTCTTTCCTGGTTTATTATGGCAGGCTCCACACCAAAGAAGGGAACACTGGCAGAACCGGGCTTCTGATTTACTGCTCCAGGTAGTCCAGTTATAAGAATTCCGCCTGTCTCTGTTTGCCACCAGGTGTCAACAATGGGGCACTTTTCCTTTCCGATAGTTTTGTAGTACCACTGCCATACTTCTGGATTAATAGGCTCACCTACAGTGCCCAGAACTTTAAGGCTGCTCAGATCTCTTCCCAGAGGCCACTTGTCGCCGTCTTTAATCATGGCTCTTAGAGCTGTGGGAGCAGTATAGAACTGGTTAACTTTAAACTTCTCTACTATCTGCCAGAACCTGTCAGGAGCAGGATAACTGGGAACTCCTTCAAACATCAGGGTAGATGCGCCCAGTGCCAGAGGACCATATGCAATGTAAGTATGTCCGGTAATCCAGCCGATATCAGCGGTGCACCACCAGGTGTCCCCATCCTTGTAATCAAAAATATACTTGAAGGTCTGCATGGCATACAGGAGATAACCGGCGCTAGTATGGACAACTCCTTTAGGTTTGCCTGTGCTTCCACTGGTATAGAGTATAAAGAGTGGGTCCTCTGAATCCACCTCTACAGCCGGGCAATCTTCTTCAGCTGCTTCCATCTCTTCATGCCACCATACGTCGCGGCCTTCTTTCATCTCTACATCGAACTCTGCTCTGTTATAAACAATAACCTTTTCTATACAGTCAACATCTGCCAGAGCAGCATCTGCATTAGCTTTCAGGGGAACTGTCTTTCCTGCTCTCAAGCTGCAGTTAGCAGTTATCAGCGCTTTACACTCTGCATCCAAAACCCTGTCCTTAATGGAATCTGCACTAAAACCTCCAAAGATAATGCTGTGGATAGCACCAATTCTGGCACAAGCTAACATGGCGATGGGCAGCTGGGGAGTCATGCCTAAATAGATGGCAACCCGGTCACCTTTTTTTATGCCATACTTTTTCAATACGTTAGCGAACTTGCAGACTTCCCGGTGAAGCATTTGATAGGTATATATTTCTACATCATCTTCAGGCTCACCCTGCCAGATGATAGCAGCCTGATTCTTCTTGTTGGTATTAAGGTGGCGGTCCAGGCAGTTATAAGAGACATTTAACTTGCCGCCCTCATAAAACTTTACCTGGGGTTTCTCAAAGTCAGACTCCATTACCTTGTCCCACTTTTTAAACCAATCTAATTCTTCGCCCATTTCACCCCAGAAACCTTCAGGGTCCTCAATAGATCTCTTATACATTTTATCGTACTCTTCTCTAGACTTCACAAGAGCCTGCTTGGAAAACTCTTCTGAAGGTGGATACCACTTAACTTCTGTCATTTATTCTTCCCTCCATAAGTATTTCTTTTATCTTTTTAGTTAAATCTTGGTTAAATCTTAGTTAAATACGGTTTGTTTATCTGTTAAATTACTCAACCTTTACTACTTTAACTGCATGCTGCTTTAAAAGTATGTTAAATTTAAGCATTCTGGGACCTCTCCACATCCCTCCTTTCTGTTGAAAAAAGATATCAATCATTAATCTTGTAATTCTTTTTGTACAGCACAAAATAAGACATGGTATAATTACTTTTAAGCTGAAGAAATACTTATTTCTATATTGCTACATATTAGCTAAATCTTTCTGCTAAAACTATTACCATTAAGGAAAAAGATAAACTGGAACAAAAAGTGCCATAACAGTTTCTTAAGAATTATGAGTACATTTATAAATGTTCTATGTTTAAAGGCTAATTCCTTCTTAGATAGTGAAATTTTTATTGCTTTTCCAGGGATGGTTTCATGAATATTCTGATAATT
>CAYYWR010000217.1:0-3635 GCA_964474145.1 uncultured Syntrophomonadaceae bacterium | reverse complement strand
TTGGGCATAAAGGTGGCATGCAGGCCGTGATCCTTTGCTACTGTTTTGACTACCAGCTTGAAGGTGGACACATTATCTGCCGTGGTAAGAGCATCATCATACCTGAAGTCTATTTCGTGCTGTCCCGGGGCTCCTTCATGGTGGGAGGTTTCTATTTCAAAGCCCATGTCTTCCAGGTGGGCACATATATCCCCCCGGGCACTTTCCCCCTGGTCTGTAGGCGCCAGGTCAAAGTAACCGGCATCATCGTGGGTTTCTGTGGTGGGCTTGCCCTTTTCGTCTGTCTCAAAGAGGAAGAACTCCACTTCGGGACCCACATAAAAATCATACCCGGTTTCCTTTAATTCCTTTAATACCTTTTTCAACACATTCCGGGGGCACCCATCAAAGGGAGTGCCGTCGGGTCTGTAAACGTCACAAATCATCCTGGCTGTGCTCCCCCGGCTGTTTGACCTCCAGGGGAAAATAGCAAAGGTAGAAGGGTCCGGGGCTAAAAACATATCCGATTCTTCCACCCTCACAAAGCCTTTAATAGAGGAGCCGTCAAACATGGTTTCATTGTTCAGGGCCTGGTCCAGCTGCCGGGGGTTTATGGAGACGTTCTTTAGCTTGCCAAAAATATCGGTAAACTGAAGCCTGATAAATTTAACATTTTCCTCTTTCACCAGCCGCCTCACATCATTCTTACTTAAATCATCACTGCCTAATTCATCCAAACTATACTCACTCCTGTTTTGATTAGTTTTTATAAAGATTAAAACACTGGAACTACCAGTGTTTTAATCCAGGTTTATAATATCTTTAACCTTTAATAATAGTAACACAGTTTCTTGTTTATCTCAATTCACCTGATACCACCTTACTGCAGCTTGATAATCCTGAGGCTATCCCAGGCAGCATTAGATTTGTCAGCCTTATCTTTATTTGATGCCAGGCTTCATCCCTTCTGTAGATAAAGGACCGAAGTCTTTAACGCTACCGGAAAATTTGCCATTAAACAGAATGCGCTAGCCACGGGAACAGTTCCATGGTATTCCCCTGGGTCCCTGGCTGTGCTTCGGTTAGCTGGAGCCGTCCCTTTAATTCTCCCAACCACAAGAACCGTCCTCTGGCTCCTAACGGGCCCAGTGGGTATTACTCCTGGTCCAATCCCGTGTTTCCTCGCGGGCTGCCGGGTCCATAAGCCGATTTCCTACCTGGGCACCCGTGCGGATAATGAAGTTTGCGTCCCTTCTGTCCCGGGCCGCCTGCATGGAGGCAGCTGCCGGGTCAGAAAACATATTGTAAATGCGGGTAAACATCTCCCCGAGGCCCCGTTCGGAGGACTCGAAGAGCTCCACCGCACCGGACATTACCTTTTGGGCTGTGCCTACTGTTTCTTCTTTCAACCCCGGCTTCATCCCTTCAGTGGACAACAGATTAAAATCAACAACCAGTTCCGGGACTACTTTCAACAAGGTGGGAATACTGCCCAGGGTATCACGAATGACTCCTCCAGTCAGGTCAGTATAATCCTGCACCGTCATGTTTTCCGGAGTGATGCGCATCCCCACCAGCTGGTTTTGTTCCCCCAGCTCCAACTCGTAGCCCTTCACCAGGATGTTCTCTATTTCATTGGCGCCGGGGGCAAAGGCACGGCCAAAACCAGTAAACGTATCAGTCCAGGAGTCACCGCCGGATTTGCGGACCTGGTTGCAGGGACTGATCAGATCCTTGGCTTTATTAATACCTTTGCGGACAAATTCCCGCACCCCTTTCCCCACTGCTAGGGTGCCCTGCGGGTCACCGTACTGGAGGGGGTTGCGGGGGTAGTGGTACGGGTTTAAGGTCTCAGGGTTGGATAAGTCCAGGCCCCAGGGCTCTTTGCTTAAGAAGGCGGCGCTGTGGGCGTCGTAGTAGCGGACACCCATCTGGTAGAGGTGGCCGGCTTCCTGCCGTACTCCGTAGGCTCCCTCAAAGGTGAAGGGCTGGGGGTTATCCCCCTGGTGCTCAAGCAGCAGGCCGTAGGGGGTGTAGGCGTAACCGTCTGTAATTTCTCCTGCTTTGTCAGTGAGGAAAAGGGTGGAGCCACCCTGGTCCGTGTGGTAGAAATAAGCCTCTTCGCTGACTGCATCAATCATGTAAAGGAGTTGGCCGCCGGGCATCCAGACGTAGAAGCGCTCCCAGCCGTCGGGGCCCTTTTCTCCCGCCAGGGGCATGCCACCCAGGGCATAGTGGTAGTAATAGCGGGTTTTGGTTTCCCCCTCCCGGCGGGTGGTGAGTTTGCCCAGGGCGTTGTATGCCATGGTTATCTGACTGTCGCCGGAGTTGATGCCGGTGAGGTTGCCGCCCCCGTCCCAGGTGAAGGTGCGTCCCTGGTCGTCACTCTGGCGCTGTCCAGCAGCGTCGTAGCTGTAACTATCCCCCCTTAGTTGTCCGGCGGTGTCGTAGCTGAACCGTTCTGCGGTAGGGTCTTGCTGCAGCAAAGTTTGGCCGGGACAAAGGGGCAGCTCCTGTTGTACGCTGCTGATGAGACCCCGGTTATCGTAGCTGAAGGCCAGGGAGGCCAGGCTGCCGTGTTCCATGGAGGCGAGGCGGTCCTTTTCCTCCCATTTAAAAGTAGTGTTGATGTTGTTGCTCCGCTGGAAGAGTTCCGGCCGGCCGTCGGCGTCTTCCTGGAACTCTACCCAGGCATTGGTCAGTGTATCGCTGATGCGGAGGGGAGTTCCCCGGGCATCGTATTCGTAATGGACCTGGAAGAGGCCGGCGTAGTCCAGGGTGACGGGGAGGCCCCTGCTGTTATACTCCGCTTTGAAAGTATGGCCCTTTTCTGTGGCGGCGGTGATCCGGTCTTCGGCGTCGTAGCTGAAGCTGATGGCCCCGGCGCTAATTAGGCGGTTCAAGGCATCGTAGCCGTACTCATAGCTATGGTTGTCCTTGCTGCTGTGGCTCTTGATCAGGTTGTTACGGGTATCGTAGCTGCGAGTGATAGTATTGCCATCGGGGGCCGTGGTGCTTTGCAGCCGGGCCAGTTCATCGTAGGTGTGGCTCCAGCTGCGGTTTAAGGGGTCGGTCAGCCTGGTGAGCCGGCCCATGTTGCTGCGCTCCATGTTCCAGGCCTGGCCGTTGAAATCTGTTAGTTGGGTGATGTTACCCAGCTGGTCGTACTGTGCGCTGATGCTGCCAAACCCTTCTACCTCCATGCTGTTGATGAGGCCCCGGGGATCCCAGGTGAGTGTCAGGGCCGGGTTGCCGGAGGCTGCGGCGGTGATGCTCCGGTGGGTGTGGTCCCGGAGGAGCTCCAGGGTTCCGCCGCCGGGGAGGATGATGTTGCTGATGTGGCCCGCTCCGTCGGCCTGATAGGAGGTGACGTTGCCCAGGGGGGTGCTCTGGGATAGTAGTGCTCCCTCGGGGTCGTAGCTGTTGGACCAGCGGTGCCCTTCCTGGTCTTCCAAATAGGCGAAGCGGCCGGCGTTGTCGTAGGCCAGGCTCACTTTGCTATCGTCGGGCAGTTCTACACTGGCCAGGCGGTTCATGGTATCGTAGGTGTAACGGGTAACAGCCCCCAGCCGGTCTGTTCTGGCACTTATGCGGTCCATGCGGTCGTAGCTGAAGGTTGTGATGTTCCCGGCGGCATCGGTGATGGAGCTCAGATT
>CAYYWR010000216.1:0-3638 GCA_964474145.1 uncultured Syntrophomonadaceae bacterium | reverse complement strand
CATCCTTGAATAGTTGTCCCAGTCTGGAAATCTTAAAATCCTGGGAAAAGGGGTCCAGCAGCATCAATACTGTGGAAAAGAAAATCAAGGGAAATACCAGGTCCTTAATTAGCAGGCTGAAAAAGTTAGCACATAGTATTATGATAGGCTGGAAAATTGCCGCTGAAGCCAGGCTGCCCAGGGAAGCCAGCAGAGTTAACAGCAGAGGGATCAGGGCCAGTATAAAGTCCACCATCCTCTCTATGGCTTCACTACCTATCCCCACAGCCAGGGTAAAGCTCTGCAGGGCCAGACTCAGTAAAACGATAAATATTACAGCCTGCACCAGACTGTTTAACCTCTGGCTGCTGAAAGCAAACTGAAGATTTTTTAAAAGGGCTGCTATTACCGCCAGAATAATAAGGCGTCCCATCAGGGATATGTTGGCCATGACCTCTCTAAACAGATACTGGAAAAGGCCCTTAAAAACCATTGCCAGGTCAATCTGATGGGTGTCTTCGTTTCTTACCAGGGAAACTATGTCCATAAACTCCATATGGGGCATATATTCTTCCACTTCACCGGTAATCTCCTGCCAGTAGCTTTCTATTACCTGCAAGTCCACAATTTCTTTTTGTTCTTCCCACAGGTGGTCTTCCTCTGCCCCCACGGAAGAAAAAAAAACCATTAGCAGTATTAAAGCCATAAGGAGTGAAAAATAAATCCTTGCTCTTTTATACATTTTTATCACCTGCAATATTCTTCCCTTACATCATCAAGGGATTAGTCCCATAATAGTTTCCAGGACAACCACCACCAGAGGTATGGCCAGAACCAGAATTAATATTTTACCAGCAAACTCTATTTTGCCTGCCGTAGCTCCCTCCCCGGCATCCCGGCACAGCTGGGCACCAAACTCAGATATATAAGCTATGCCCATAATTTTTAACAGGGTATCCAGGTATAGTATGTTTATGTTAGCTCTTACCGTTATCTCTTGAAGAATATGGAGCACCCGGGCTATAGGGCTTATCAAGTAAAGGATGATAATAACCCCTGCAGTAATGGATAGAAATACTGCCAGTTCCGGTTTGGTCTCCTTTAAAAACAATGTAAAGACCACTGCTATTAACCCTAAAGCTACAACCTGTACTATTTCCATTATGGATGCCCCCGTTAATAGATGTTAAAAATAGTTCTTATACTATCAAAAAGCTCATTAATTAACTGTATTACCATTAGCAAAACTATTACGACTCCTACCAGGGTTAGCATTTGTGCCTGTTCTTCCTTATCAGCTTGTTTAAGAACAATGTTTAAAACAGAAATAAAAATACCTATACCGGCAATTCTAAAAAGAAGATCCACATTAATAGTTTCCATATTCTCCTCCCCTTCCTCTCAAGCAAGCAGTATCACCAGCATTAAACCCCCTAATATTCCCAGATACCTCCACATTCTTTCATTGCTGTGTAAGGAATCCCGGGCCTCTTCTTCCGCCTGTTTTAAGTGATGCATTATCAGTTTAATCTGCTGTTCCTGATGGTTCTGATCAGAATATCCCAAAAAAGAGCTTGCCGAAAGGAGTATCTGCTTATCCTTGTGGTTCAAGCAAGTCCCGGGATAAGCCTCATTAACCCCGCCCTTCCAGATATCTCCCAGTTCCTTTCCTTCACCTTCTTTTAGCTCTTCTGCAGCATTTAAAAATATTTGAGATACAGGCTCCTCAGTTCTCTGGCCTACCCGGCTAAAGGCAAGGGGGAGGGGGGAAGCAGTATAACTGATTTCCGAACTCAGCATCTGAAAAGCTATCTGGAGCTGCCGCAGCTCTTTAACCCGTTTTCGGTATTTTTTGGCCACGGAAAAGCCCAATCCAGTGGCGGAAAAAAGAATTAAAGCTGCACCTCCTGCTTTTAAAATGAAAACGAGCACAATATCACCTGCTTTACAACAATCTCTTTGACTGCTCATGGTCCCATATTTTCTCAATAGTTCCTGTCCCCCGGGTATTTCCCAGGAATATAAATCTTTTAAAAATTTTATGCTCTAACATTTTTTTTAGACCAGGCCGTTTTTTAAATTCTTCCAGGTTACTGCCATGGGCTGTTGCCAAAACAGATACTCCTGCCTTAAGGGCTTCTTCCACCGCCAGAGCATCCTCCAGGCTTCCAATTTCGTCTGTAGCCAAAACCTGGGGGGACATGGATCTTATCAGGAGCATCATCCCCTGGGCCTTGGGACAGGCATCTATAACATCAGTTCTTATGCCTACATCATTTTGAGGCAGGCCTTGAAAACACCCGGCAATCTCTGATCTTTCATCCACCAGGCCCACCTTCACCCCCGGAAAAGAAAACTCTTTTTTCCCACAGCTTAAAAGCCGGACCAGGTCCCGGAGCAAAGTTGTTTTTCCACATTGGGGAGGGGAGATTATCAGGGTACTGTATACCCTGGAATTCTTGCCCAGCACGTAAGGAAGAACTTTTTCCCCGGCACCTGTTACTTCTCTGGTTATCCTTATGTTAATTCCCGTTATATGTTTTTGGAGTTTAATTTTCCCCCTGGAGAGAACAGCTTTGCCTACCAGGCCAATGCGGTGTCCTCCCGGTATAGTCAGGTAACCATTTTTTAATTCCTCCTCAAAGGCGTAAAGGGAATAGTTGCTGGTTAACTGCAAGGTTTTTTGTATATCCTCCCTTTGCACCGTGTAAGCTTTTTCTTTCCAGTAAACAACTTTGCCCTGGCAATCAAGCATACAGTCACCCTGATCCCAGCAGAGCATTAAAGGCCTGTTTTCCCTGAGGCGAATCTCGTGGGTTTTGTTTATGGTTGGTGGAGAACACCTCTGAATTATCCTCTGGATACCTGGCGCCAGCATGGGCATTATTTGTTCCTGTATTATTTTTTTCTGTGTTATTTGTTGAGCCATATCTTACCCTCCACTATTTAAGCCATTTGTTACTCTTCATTAAATGAATATTTTAAAAGTTACAAGATTATGCTTCCTGTTTAAGAAATGATTACCAAAAAATAATAAGTGAAACAAAAAAATCTCCCCCCGCTATTTAGCGGGAGGAGACCAGTGTGATAATATATTTTATTATGTATTCTGCTTTTCGCAGGCCATAATAGTGTGCTTGCAAAGAATCACGGTAGTTACGCCACCAACACCACCGGGAACCGGTGAAATCTGCGCTACTACTTCATCTACATCTGCAGTGTTAACATCTCCACAGAACTTGCCGGGGTTATCGGGGTCTTCGTTGATGCCTACGTCAATAACAATCTGTCCAGCACTAACATAGTTTTTATCCACCATTCTGGGTCGTCCTACGGCTGCTACCAGGATGTCAGCATCAGCACATACCTGGGGAAGATCTTTAGTTCTGGAATGGCAAATAGTAACTGTAGCATTTTCCCGGAGCAATAACATGGCCATGGGCTTTCCTACTACCATTGAACGGCCCAGAACTACTGCTTTTTTACCTTCCAGGGGTATATTGAAAAACTTCAGCATTTCCATGCATGCTGTAGGTGTGCAGGGAGGGAATCCTTCGGGATCGTCGGCAAAAACCTTTCCTGCTCCGCCAACAGTGAGGCAGTCTACATCCTTTTCAACAGGTATTAATTCCCGGATTGCAGGCTCATCCAGGTTATCG
>CAYYWR010000215.1:0-3654 GCA_964474145.1 uncultured Syntrophomonadaceae bacterium | reverse complement strand
GATGGAGTTTTAAAATAGGGAAGGAGCTTTAGTTGGAATGTTTAGAGAGCTTGTTAAAAAAAACAGAAGTTACCGTAGATTTAAAGAGGACAAGAAAATCCACAGGGACACTTTATGGGAGCTGGTGGATCTGGCCAGGCTTACCCCTTCGGCCAGAAACAAGCAGCCCTTAAAATATTATTTGTCATGTGATCCCGATACTAATTCTAAGATTTTTCCCTGCCTGGGGTGGGCAGGCTACCTTAAGGATTGGGAGGGTCCTGGCCCCGGGGAAAGACCTTCAGGCTATATTATAGTTTTGGGAGATACGGAAATAAGCAGGGAGTTCTGGTGGGATTTTGGCATAGTATCCCAGACCATTTTGCTGGGAGCAGCGGAAAAAGGTCTGGGCGGCTGCATGATTGGCACAATTGACAAAGCGCTCCTCAGAAAATCTTTGAATCTGGAATCCAAACTAGAAATACTGCTGGTCCTGGCTCTGGGAGAGCCTGACGAAAAAGTGGTTATAGAAGAGATCAAAGATTATAAAGATATTCAGTACTGGAGAGATGATCAGGGGGTGCACCACGTACCCAAAAGACACCTGAAAGACATAATCATCTGATTTATGGGAAGTGGGAGTCCGCCATGTATCATTACCAGCATTTTTTTAAAAATTATAAAGAGGGACGTGATTATGAAGTTTATTGCCGCAGGGTACAGGGTGCAGCTTTTGCAGTTATCTCTCCCCATGGGGGAGGCATAGAGCCTGGGACAACGGAGGTATCCCGAGCAGTTGCGGGAGCTGATAATAACTTCTATAGCTTTGTGGCAAAAAAATATTCGGGAAACGAAGCCCTCCACTTAAAAAGTACCAGATTTGATGAGCCCAGAGCCTTGAAAATACTTGAAATATCAGAAGCATGCCTGGCCATACACGGGTGTGATGATAAAAAGAAGTTTGTTTATATTGGCGGGTTAAATGAAGACCTTACATTAGAGATTACTGAGAAATTAGAGTGTGCTGGTTTTAAGGTTAAAGATGCACCCCCCGGGCTGGCTGCAGTTTATTCTTCTAATATCTGTAACAGGTGTGGGAGCGGCAGGGGAGTTCAACTGGAGCTCAGTTACGGGTTAAGGAAAGGCATGTTTAAAAATGTGGACCGGCGATACGGGAGAAAAAAAGTTACAGATTGTTTTTATCAGTTTGTAGATGCGGTTCGAAAGGCCATTGGACAATATAAAAGACATAATAGCGAAAGCGGGAGTAGTTCACGAGTAAACTGTAATCATAATTACTCCTGCTATCATTAAAAGAGAGCCCAAAATACGCTCTTTGATTCCTTTTTCCTTAAATAAAAGAAAGCCAAACAACACGCTCATAATTACACTGGTGCGTTTGATGGAAATCACATAAGCTACCAGGGTAAGGTTAATGGCTGTCATCTGAAAAATAACCGTAAGGGCTGTAAAAAGGCCAATTGGCAGGAGAGCTTTTGCGTAAAGGGGTATTTGAAAAAGATTTTTACGGGATTTATAGATCATAAAGGGAAACATTGCTGCGCAAATATATATATTGACAGCAATGGCCCAAAAAATTGGAGAAGAATCCTGCACCCCAAGTTTATCAAGATTAGAAGTTATGCTCCAGATAAAAGCTACAGCTAACATGAGCTTGGGCCCTTTTTCTTTTATAAGAAACTTAAAAGGAGCCAGGTAACCCTTTGATTTTTCCTTCAGATTAAGGGTGTAAGAACCGGTGACAATTAGAATTATTCCTGCTAAACCATGAAGGGTAGGAAATTCTCCTACCAGCAGGGGAGACGTTAGTAACAGGAAAAGGGGAGTAAAGGTTACCATGGGAACTGAGATGGAAAGATCAGAGTATTTGATGGCCTTCATATAAAGTATTGTAGTCAAGACGTTTAAACTGCCGCTTACAAAAAGTGCAATCAAGAACTGCCTGCCGACTGCAGGCACTTCTATTATAAACAAAAGGGGCAGAAGAAAGGGCAGTGCAAAAAACCTTAAGGCCCAGGATACTATGTATTCGTCTATATTTTTCAAGCTTTTTTTACTGAAAACATCTTTCATGGATTCGGAAAAAGCAGTTAAAAAAGCAAAAACCAACCAGGTCATTTTTACCTGTCCTTTATAAATTATTTTCTAGCATCTTTCTTTATCCTGCTACAATCATTATATAATAATTATTGGGGAGATTTAAAGATATGAAAAAAATAGCTGTAATAGGTGGAGGCCCTGCCGGAATGATGGCAGCAGTTAAAGCCGCAGAAAAAGCCACTGAAGTTATTCTAATAGAAAAAATGCCATCACCTGGCAGAAAATTATTAATTACTGGCAAGGGAAGGTGTAACTTAACCAATACAGGTGACAGGGAGACTTTTTTTAATAATATAAACTCCAATCCCAAGTTTTTATACAGTGCTTTTGATACTTTTGACAACTCTGCCCTTATCTCCTTTATGGAAAAGAGGGGTGTGAAGATAAAAGAGGAGAGAGGAGGCCGGGTTTTCCCGGAGTCCGACCGCTCCCAAGATGTTTTAGAAGCTTTTATAAAACATCTAAAAAGTAAAAATGTAAAGATTCAAACAGGAATAAGGGCAAAGAGAATATTGGCTGAAGAGGGTATGGTAAAAGGAATTAATACAGATGAAGGTGATGTTTTAGCTGATGCTGTAATACTTACCACAGGTGGAGCTTCTTATCCCGGGACCGGTTCAATGGGTGAGGGATACAAGATGGCAAGGGATATAGGCCATTCCATAGTTCCCCTCAAGCCAGGGTTAGTTCCCCTTGAAACAAAAGAGAGATGGGTGGAAGGTGTGCAGGGGTTAACCTTAAAAAATGTAAAACTGGAGGCTTACAGTAATAATATATTATTAGGCAGCCAGTTTGGAGAAATGCTTTTTACCCACTTTGGTGTTTCCGGACCAATAGTGCTATCCTTAAGCAATAAAATTGTGGATAGCTTACAAAGGGGCAAAGGAGTTAAATTAATAATAAACTTAAAGCCTGCTCTTAGTTTAGAGCAAATGGACAGAAGGATTCAGCGGGATTTTGAAAAAAACAGCCGCAAACAATTTAAAAACAGTTTGGATGAGCTTTTGCCAAAAAGCCTTATCCCCGTGGTAATTGAACAATGTAATATATCGGAGGAAAAACAGGTTAACCAAATCACCCGTCAAGAAAGAATTAATTTAGCCAGTATCCTTTTAGGGCTTACCTTAACTATTAAAAAAAGCAGATCCATTAAAGAAGCCATAGTCACCAGGGGAGGAGTAAATGTCAAAGAAGTAAACCCCAGGACAATGGAGTCTAAAATAGTTAAAGGACTCTATTTTGCCGGGGAAGTTTTGGATATCGATGCCTATACCGGAGGCTTCAATCTTCAGTGTGCATTTTCAACGGGGTATGTAGCCGGGATCAGTGCTGTTATTTAAAAGGTTAAAAGGCTTAAAGGGTTTTTAAAAAGCTTGGGAGGCTGGTTTGTTAATTTAAAAAACGTCCGGTAATAAATATTATGTTAAGTTAGAGGTTTTTTGAGAGGCCCGGGCAATACGATAACCTTTTTCCGGCTCCAGAACCTCTTTCCAGTTCCGGTTGCAGATACATATTGCCCACCCTCATTGTAAACTCATTGTAAGCTCATCGTAA
>CAYYWR010000214.1:0-3656 GCA_964474145.1 uncultured Syntrophomonadaceae bacterium | reverse complement strand
CTGCATTCATTACATGTTTTGAAGGAGGTGTAATGATTACAGGTAAAGACAATCAGGATAAAGGCATAGGAAACCCATGCCAGGGGTGAAAAACTTAAGGGCAGGGGGTATCTCAGAGCCTGCTGAAACAACGGCGTAACTAAATAGTAATCTACAGCAGCAGCAGAAGCACTTATAATTAAAAACATAAACCAGCTTACCAGGATATCCGCATGAAGTTGAGACATGAATTTTGATAGGACAAAATATAAAATTTTGCCTGAAAATAAACCAAAACCATATATTGCCCAGACTGAAATGGTAACAGTAATATTTTCTGTAAAGTAATATATCAGTGCAGAAGTTATACCGCAAACTAAAACAAAGTAAAGCAGGTCTTTTTTTATGTTTTTTACATATTTCATTTATCCCAGCCTTCCCTTATCTATTTACAATATAAAATAGTGTTCATTTTCCCTTGCTTTTTCTATATTTTCTATATTTCTTTATTTCTATTTTATGACTAATAATCCTTTAAATAAAAAAAAATAAAAACATAAACTGTGGATAAACTGTCAATTATCTGTTAATAATGGTACGATTATCCTTAGTAAGCTTTTGATAAATTATTAATAAGCTTTTGTATACTTATCAACCAGTTCCCCATAAAGGCTCCAGGTTTTTGGCTCTGTTATCTGCACCGGCACCAGGTTTCCCACCAGTTCTTTTTTCCCAAAGAAGTTAACAATTTTGTTGGTTCTGGTCCTGCCGGTCAGTGCAGCCTCACAAGCCGGCTCCTCTTTGCTTACCCCTTCTACCAGAACTTCAAAAATCTCCCCCTTGAGCTTATCATTTATTTCCCTGCTGATTTTATTCTGAGACTCTATTAGCCGATATATTCTCTCTTTCTTCTCCTCTTCAGTAATTTGATCAGGCATGGCCGCAGCTGCTGTACCCTTCCGGGGAGAATACAAAAAGGTAAAAGCTGCATTAAACCTTATTCTTTCTACCATGTCCAGAGTATGAGTAAAATCTTCTTCAGTTTCTCCGGGAAATCCCACAATAAAATCTGTAGTTATACTGGCCCGGGGAATTAGTTTTCTAATATAGTTAACCAGCTCCAGGTAATGTTCCCGGCTGTATCCCCTGTTCATCCTTTCTAGTATTCTGTTGCTGCCGGACTGAAGGGGCAGATGAAAATGCTCGCATACTTTTGATGAGCTACTTATTACCTCCACCAGCTCCCTGGTAAAGTCCCGGGGGTGGGAGGTCATGTACCTTATCCTTTCCAGGCCCTGGATATTATCCAGGCTCTTCAGTAACATGGCAAAGGTAGTTTTTTCAGATAAGTCCTTTCCATAAGAGTTCACATTTTGCCCTAAAAGGGTAACTTCTTTATAGCCATGTTCTGCCAACCCCTCTACCTCTGCAACTATATTTTCAATTTTTCTACTCTCTTCTCTGCCCCTTACGTAAGGCACAATGCAGTAAGAACAAAAATTGTTGCAGCCGTAAGTAATAGAAACCCATGCTTTTACTCTATCCTTGCGCAGTTTGGGTAAACCCTCTGCTACACCATCCCTCCTGGGCCAAACATCCACAAGGGTTTTCCTGCTTTCCAGGGCTTCCTGCAACAAGCAGGGGAATTTATGAAGATTATGGGTGCCGAATATCAGGTCAACATGGGGATACCTTTTCTTAATTTTTTCGGCTACTTTTTCCTGTTGTACCATGCAGCCACATATGCCAATAATCATTTCAGGCTTTTCCATTTTTAATTTTTTTAAAGCACCTAAACGGCCATAAACTTTTTCCTCGGCTTTTTGTCTTATGGCACAAGTGTTGATTATAAGCACATCTGTTTCCTGCAAGTCATTTGTCTGCATATATCCCATATCCCTAAGAAAACCTGATAGTATTTCCGAGTCGTGCTCGTTCATCTGGCAGCCATAGGTAACAGTAAGATACTTCTTTCCCTGCCCTATTTCAGGTGTTTTTAGAGTTTCTTTTGTCATGTTTATCCCCTCTATAAAATGATAGAAAGACCTGGATTAAAGGAATAAAACAAAATCTCCAGGCCCTTATGTTGTTACTCTAGAATTGTAAACTTTAGTTTTTTGCCTTCCCTTTCCACACTGTATAAACCCTCAACTTCTATCTGTCCTTCATTACACAGTTCAGTAAAAAAGGGTAAGTTTTTTGGAGTCAGGCGGGCAGCCAGGCCGCAGTTGGAACTTACCTGGCGGGGCACGGGAATTAGTTTAACTTCTACATCTTTATTCTTTAATAACCTTTCACATTTCAGAGCATAGTTAGTGGAGTAAAAGGTTGCAACATAATAAGAATCCATTATTAATCACTCACCAATTTTCCAGGCTTTACTTTCTTTAATTATAATATCAAGAATTATAATATCAAGGTTTCAATGTCAAGTCAACTATTGAAGGAAAACCAACTGTCCCTGCAAATATTTATTTTGTAACCTTCAGGTAGAATTCACCCTCCCGCTCTTCAACTTCAACATTATTACCCTGGTTCCTGGCCATTCGGGTTACATTTTCCCTGGCTACAGGAGAGTCAATTATTACTTCAATCTCCTGACCTGGATAAGAATCCAGTGCTTTGCGGGTTAATACTACCGGTTCCGGGCAGGACTTTCCCCGGGCGTCAACAATTATTTTATTAGTGGACATATATATCTCTCTCCTTATTTTATATTATAACCACTTAAATATTTTTATTTCCGACTCTAAGCCTTATCCATCTAAACCTTTTTCTTATTTCTTGCTTTCTGCTATTTCCTGGCTGGTTTTAATTGACACACTTACCTCTGCATTTTTAAAAGCTATAACCAGTAGAACGACCAGGGCTAATACTACTGCAATCTGACCATGCTGGGGAACACCAGCCGGACTGGCTGCCAGTCCAAAATTGTGCATAAAAGCCGCGCCTGCTAGCATCCCTAAAAAAGTAATACCAGCGTCTGAATCCCCTTCAGACCCCATAATAATCTGTCTTAAAGGACAGCCCCCCAGCATAATACAGCCCAGTCCTACCACTAACATTCCAATAAAATTCCAGAGTCCATCATTATGGGCTATAGGCTGATCTATAAAACCTGCATTAAAATATCCAAAGGCCAAATTACTTATGAAGGCCAACACAAATAAACTAAGGGTTCCATAAAACAGATGCGGGTCTTTAATTAAAAATATATCCCTTATACCTCCGGCCATACAAAGCCTGCTGCGCTGGACCAGAACCCCTACTATGGCCCCGGCAATTAATGAAGCTGCCACCGGTGCATACATGGAACCAGGACCAGATTCACTGAAAAATATAAATGAAGGCTTTAAGGTTACCAGAATAAGCAATATTACTGCAAAAATCGGTAAAATATAGCCATTGGTGCTGGACATATTTTGATACTTGCCCAGGGAAAAGCCTTTTCGCAAGAACAGTATCCCCAGGTAGATTCCCACAATAAAGCCGGCCAGCCCTAATAGTGCGTTCAAATCACCAGCAGACAGTCTTAAAACCATTCTAAGGGGACAGCCTAAAAATATTAAAGCTCCAACAATCACTATGAACCCCAGGGTAAACCTTATCAAAGGTGAAGAGCCTCCCCGGGCTCTGAATTCACCTGCAAAAAGAGCTACCAGAAAAGCGCCTAGAAT
>CAYYWR010000213.1:0-3665 GCA_964474145.1 uncultured Syntrophomonadaceae bacterium | reverse complement strand
TATGTCAAGCCTCCCAGGGCATAAAAAAGCTGACGTATGAAATTCTATGAAAAAAATTCACTGGCTTTAGCTGACCCACTTATATTTCTTCTTATTATATATAACAGAACATTGCATTGTATCTGTTAAATTTTCCTGACTTGTGTTAAAATATTGATATGCTCCGGATGAAACGGGGCCATGCCTTACTTTTTTGCCGGAGGCCTGGAAGTTACTTTCCAGGCCTCTTTTAAGGTATTTGAGTAAAATAGGCAGTCGCGGTCTTACTTTCATCCATGATTATCTTGATAGCACGCATTTTAAAGGTAGCATCTTATAAAATTATGGCAATCAAGCCTCCACTTCCTTCGTTAATGATTTTGGATAAGGTTTCCTGCAGCTTATCCTGGGCATTGGGGGGCATGTTGGATAATTTGGACCCTATGCCATCCTGGACCAGGGCATGGAGTGACTTTCCAAAAATGTTGGACTCCCAAATCTTTTCCGGATTCTCCTCGTATTCCTCCATGAGGAAGTTCACCAGGTCTTCACTTTGCTTCTCGCTTCCCACTATGGGTGAAAACTCCGAGATTACATTCACTTTAATCATATGCAGCGAAGGAGCGCTGGCTTTAAGCCTAACCCCAAACTTGTTCCCCTGCTTATATATCTCCGGCTCTTCTAACTCCATCTCTTCCAAAACAGGAGGCACTATACCATACCCTGTTTCCTTAACATCTTCTAAAGCGTCGGCCAGTTTATCATATTCTTTTTTAGCTACAGAGTATTCTTTCACAATCCTTAAAAGATCAGCCTTGTCTTTAATCTCCTCTCCGCATATTTCTGACAGTATCTGATCATACAGGCTATCTGGAGACATTATGTCCACAGAAGCCTCACCGCTGCCCAGGCTCATTTCTACCAGCTGTACATCCTGGATAAATTCGTATCCATCTAAATTTACCACCAGCACGTCAATATCCCTGAGCTTATTTATACTGCTGATATTCTCTCTGATTGCCTCATTAAACCCTTCCTTCAACCAATGGTCTTCATAAAGGACTTCTACCCATTTAGGCAAATTAATACTTACCTGTCTTACGGGAAATTCCAGGAGTACTTCCTGCAAAATACTGTTCACATCTTCTTCTTTAAGTTCCAAGCAGCTCAGGGATATTACGGGAACTCCATGCTTTTCCTGCAATTCCTCCTTAAGCATAAACGCTTCCTCAGACATGGGGCTGGTAGAGTTTAATACAATCACAAAAGGCTTATCTATCTCCTTTAGTTCCTGTATTACCCTCTCTTCGGCATCTATGTAGTTTTCCCTGGGGATATCTGCTATAGTTCCATCGGTGGTCACCACCAGACCAATAGTAGAATGGTCGCTTATAACTTTCCTGGTACCTACCTCTGCAGCTTCTTCAAAGGGTATATCATAATCAAACCAGGGAGTCGTGACCATTCTGGGTCCATTCTCATCGTCATAACCAACAGCCCCCGGAACCATATACCCTACACAGTCAACCAGGCGAACACGCATGTTTATATTCTCTCTTATAGTAACCTCTACAGCTTCTTCCGGGATGAATTTGGGCTCGGTGGTCATAATGGTTTTCCCGCCACTGCTTTGGGGCAGTTCGTCTTTTGCCCTTTCCCTGCTTGCATCGCTCACATGGGGAAGAACTATCATTTCCATAAATTTTTTGATAAAGGTAGATTTGCCCGTTCTCACCGGCCCTACAACCCCAAGGTATATATCTCCGCCCGTTCTTTCGATTATATCCCTGAAAATGTCAACTTTTTCTCTCTCCAATCTTCTTCCCTCCCTTTTTAGTTTTATTCGAGGAGATAAGGAGTTAGTTATTCTAACATTATATATATATGATAAAATATGGTGAATATTACATATGCAATAAAAAAAATACATCTTTTCATGATTAATGTATTTCAGCATGGAAAAGAATGTATTATCTAATTTGAAGAACCTTGAACCTTTTAAAAAATATATTTACCAGTTTTCTAAATTATCCCTCACTATTTCTTCCATCTCAAATTTCTTATCCCGGAGCATTAAATCCTCTACAGCACTACGGGGCTTTTTCTCATCAAATATTACCTGGTAAACCTCCCGGGTTATAGGCATTTCAACCCCGTGCTTTTCAGACAATTTCCAGGCAGCTTCAGTAGTTTTAATGCCTTCCACTACCATTTCCATGGCCCGGGTAATATCCTTAGCCTTTTTACCTTCCCCCAGCATAATCCCCGCTTTTCTATTCCTGCTGTGATTACTGGTACAGGTAGCTATCAAGTCCCCAACTCCGGAGAGGCCGGCAAAGGTTAAGGGGCTTGCCCCCATTTCAATACCCAGGCGGCTTATTTCCACCAGGCCCCTGGTCATTAAAGCTGCCCTGGTGTTGTCACCAAATCCCAAGCCATCGGATATGCCGGAACCCAGGGCGATAATATTTTTTAAGGATCCCCCCAGCTCCACTCCTGCCAGATCCGGGTTGGTATAAACCCTAAAGCTGGGAGACATGAAAATATCCTGAACCAGCTTTGCAGTTTTCCTCTTTTCAGAGGCAACAACAGTAGCAGAGGGTACTC
Source organism: uncultured Syntrophomonadaceae bacterium (assembly GCA_964474145.1). GTDB lineage: Bacteria > Bacillota > Dethiobacteria > SKNC01 > SKNC01 > PWHX01. The sequence goes on along the minus strand of CAYYWR010000213.1, from coordinate 1,079 downwards.
CCCTGCTGACTTCTTCGGCATGGTTGGGCCCGGAAAGTGCCGCTATACCCCGGCTATCCTTGGCCCCCAGTTCTTCCTCTAAAACCTGGGACATCCTCAAAAGAGTATCGGTTTCAATCCCTTTGGTTGAGCTAACCAGCACAACATCCTTTGATATATATTTTTTTATTTCCCTCACTACTTTTCTAAAAGAATGGGAAGGTACAGCCACAACCATCATCCTGCTGTTTTTTACTATCTCTTCCAGGTCACTGGAAACGACCACATTGTCAGGCAAGCAAACTCCCGGTAAATATTTTTTGTTTTCCCTACTTTCCCTCACCTCTTCACAGTATTTATCAGTCCTGACCCACAATTTAACCCTGTAACCTTTACCAGCCATAATTAGAGACAGAGCAGTCCCCCACCCTCCAGCCCCAATTACTGAGTAAAATTCCTCCATAGATACCCCTCCATGTTTACCTTCAATCCCATGCTTTCTTAACTTAGGCTATTGTCTTACTTAAGCTATTATCTTAAAAGTTTCTTGCTTATTATATCTGCTGTAATCTCTTTTTCTTTTTCTTTTTCTTTTCTTAACTATCGCATTTTGGCTTTTTATCTTAGCTTAGATTCTTATTTCACCTTTTTTTAGCAGATCCTACATTTACCTTTTCTCCAATCTTGCTTTCTTTTCCTTCTTTTAACCGTTTAATGTTGGGAATATGCCTGATAATTGCCAGCAGAGAAATTAGAATCCCCAAAATTATATAAGGTAACCCTAGATTGAAATACCACATCAGGAAAGGCAAGGCCACTGCTCCACTGATGGAACCCAGGGATATATACCTGGACAGGGCAACTACCGATATTCCGATAATAAACAGCCAGGTAATCACTACCGGGGAAATAGCAAATAAAACCCCCAGGCTGGTAGCAATGCCCCGGCCACCCCGGAAACCAAAAAAAACCGGCCAGTTGTGACCTGCCACGACAGCAATACCGGCCAGGATAATTAATATGGGGCTATCGGTAAACCCCCGGGCCAGATAAATAACACTTATGCCCTTTAGAACATCAAGAACACTTACCGTAATGGC
>CAYYWR010000212.1:0-3675 GCA_964474145.1 uncultured Syntrophomonadaceae bacterium | reverse complement strand
CAGCACCTTCCTCATACTCATGGGTGCCCTCAGCAGGTTCTGTGGTGCCCTGGCCAACTTTCCCTATTGTAATGGTATGTGTTTCAGGGGGCAGCATCTCTTTTTCCTCAAAGATATGTTTATTGTCAGCAGCATAAGTTTCGGCGGCCGAGCCCTTTACCCCGTAGATGGTTAATTCATCCTCTTGCCAGCCGAAGGCACCGGAGCCTATTTCTTCTGTGCTGCCAGGAAGGGTTACGGCTGTCAGTTGATTAACTGAAAACGCCTGATCCCCAATACTTTCCAGGCTCTCCGGAAAAGTTATCTCCGTTAACTGGTTGTACCTGAAAGTATTGTTCCCTATATCTTTTACGCTACCTGGAAGATTAAGCCGGGTTATTTCATTCCTTTCAAAAGCGCCCCTTAAAATGTTTGTGACACTGTCCGGAATAGTTACCTCCTCCAGTTTATTATTGCTAAATGTATTGCTGTTTATTGCTGATATACTGGCCTGAATATTTAGCTCCTTCAGCTGGTTACCTCTAAAAGCAGCCGGACCAATAAAAGTAACATTTTCAGGAATTGTCAACCCGTCTAGCTGGTTACTGCTAAAAGCGTAGCTCTCTATCCTGGACACACTCTCGGGTATATCCAGGGCCGCCAACTGGTTATTGCTGAAGGCTGACTCACCTATAGTGGTTATGTTTTGGGGAATTTCAATCTCCTCCAGCTGGTTTGAGGAAAACAACTGATTATTTATAAACGTCAAATTTTCAGGTAAAGTTACTTCCGACAGCTGGTTTTCCCTGAAGGCCCCCCTGCCTATACTGGTCACACTGTCAGGAATATTTACCTGAGTTATATCGTTATCTGCAAAGGCAAAAGTTCCTATGCTAACCATGGTATCCGGTATTTCCACACTGGTTATACTTAAACCGCTAAATACTCCGTTATACCAGTTAAAGCCCGACTCTCCATGGGCTATGTTCGTTACCGGGTATCCTTCTAACTCTGCAGGGATTACTACATCCCTGGGGGCATCTGGACTATAGCCTGTTATGGTCACTTTCCCATCAGCTATATCATACTCAAAAAATTCTGCTACCTGGAAGTTTGCCGTCAGGTCTTTATCTTTTGTTATAGTAAAGGTGTAGCTTTCATCCGCGCTTACCTCTACTCCCTCCAGGTCAGTCCAGTTTACAAAGGTATAGTCGCCAACTGCCGTGGCTGTTACCGTCACGCTATCACCTTCATCATAAATTCCCTGACCTGTTACTGATCCTGCCTCCTCTGGATGAACAACCAGGCTTACAGAATACTTTCCTGCCTCCCCTATTTCTTTAAATGTATGCTCATATTCTACAGCATAATTTTGAGCTGCTGTATCTGCTATCCCATATATTGTAAAGTTCTGGGGCTCTTCCTGGTTATCACCGAAAGCGTTTTCTCCAATTACAGCAACACTTTCCGGGATGACTGCTTCTTCCAGGAGGTTGTTATGGAAAGCCTTATCTTTTATTGTTGTTACCCTGCCGGGAATGTTTATGGAGGATAGCTGATTGTTTTTAAAGGCATCCTCCCCTATGCTGGCGACGCTGCCCCCTAAAGCCAGCTGGCCCAGCTGGTTGTCTTTAAATGCACGGTCCCCTATGCTGGTCACTCCATGGGGAATGGTTACTTCCTCCAGCCGGTTATTGCGGAAGGCGTCATTATGGATAGTTGTTACACTGTGGGGAATGGCCACCTCAACCAGGTTGTTATTTTGGAAGGCTTCCATGCCTATATCCGTTAGTGTGTCGGGTAGAGTCACCCCTGTAAGGCGGTTATCTGCAAAGGCACCTCTCCTTATGTTTGTAACACCACCGGGAACAACAACTTCCTCCAGCTGGTTGTTTTCAAAGGCGAAAGCCCCTATGAAATTCACACTTTCAGGGATATCTACCTGGCTTAAATCATTGTTAAGGAAGGCACGGTGATCTATCCTATCCACGCCCTCAGACATATTTACCTCTGTCAGTTCATTGCTGGCGAACCCCCCTAAATTCTCCACACTTTCAGGGATATCCACCCGGGTCAGATTATTGCTGGCAAATGCGTTTTCGCCTATTGCCTCCACACTATTTCCCAGGGTAAGCTGACTTATCTGATTGCCGGAAAAAGCGTTGTCCTGGATACTTACCACGCTATGGGGAATCTCCAGTTCAGTAAGCTTGTTTCCTGCAAAGGCACCCTTTCCTATGAGGCGCACATTGTTTCCCAGTTCCAGGCTGGTTATCTGGTTTTCATAGCCAGGATGGCGTAAGTACCTGAAGGCGCCCTCACCTATGCTGGTCACACTGTCGGGGATAACCACTTCCGTCAGGTGATTTAAATAAAAGGCATATTTACCTATGCTGGCAACGCTTTCTCCTATAGTTATCCGGGTTAATTCGTTGTTTTGAAATGCATAGGGATGGATACCAGTAACATTATCAGGAATGACTACTTCTTCCAGCTGGTTGTTGTCAAAGGCCCCTTGATGAATGATCAATATGTTATCGGGAATATCTATCTGGGCAAGTTTGTTATTCTTGAAGAGATCCAGTCTAATTTCAGTCAAACCATTACCCAGGGTTATCTCTGTTAACTGGTTGTCTCTGAATGCGCTGCTGCCTATATCAACCACATTGTCAGGAATGGTTGCCCTGGTCAGTTGATTTTCTCTAAAAGCAGAGCTTCCTATAGTCTCCACCTTCTCCCCTATAGTCAACTGTCCTGCCTGCAGTCTGTTTTCTTGAAAAGCTCTATCCCCTATAGTTTGCAGGCCGTTTCCTGTATCCAGTTTTTCAATCTGGTTGCCCCTGAAGGCATCACTTCCTATAGCAATTACACTGTCGGGAATGGTCAGCTCCTCCAGCTGGTTGTTGCCGAATGTGTGATTTCCTATACTGGTCACATTTTCCGGCAGGGTTATTTGGGTTAATTCATTAGCATAAAACACATAATCACCCAAATCGGTTATGCCTGTCCCTATTGTTATCTCTTGCAACTGATTGGCCCTGAAAGCATTGCTACCTATGCTGATGACGCTATGGGGGATATCTATTTCATTTAAATTGTTATAACTAAAAGCATCATTGCCAATTACTTCTACATTGCTGCCCATGGTTACCTCTGTAAGCGTTAAGCCGTTACTTCTAAATGCCCCCTCACCTATAGTAATTACACCATCGGGAATACTAACCCGGGCCAGCCGGTTGTCATGGAAAGCATAATCCCCTATAAGAGTTATGCTTTCGGGAATCTCTACGCTTTCTATATCCAGGTCATAAAATACTCCACTGCCCCATTCCCCATGGGCTATACTGGTCACGGGGTAACCTTCCAGCTGGTGAGGAATGATAACATCTTCAGGTCCATCCTCACTGTAACCCGTGATTTCTACTTCATTTTCGTCAGTTATAATATAATCAAAATATTCACTAGACGAGGGGTCATCTGCATAAACCTGAGTGCTTAGGGCAAATAGTAATAATAAGCAGACCATGCAAAACATCATAGCTAGTGATATAGTTAGTGATGCCCCTGTTTTTTCTGACCTTATTTTTAACATGCTCAGTTCTCCTCTCAAAATTTAAAGATATCATACTAACCAAAAATGCCTTCAAACTTCTGTTGTTACCTCTATCAGGCTTCATTTTACCAGACTCCATTGCC
>CAYYWR010000211.1:0-3682 GCA_964474145.1 uncultured Syntrophomonadaceae bacterium | reverse complement strand
CAAAGTCCAGTAAGGATGAGCATACATTCTCCCCCTGTTGAATACCAGATAGTATCCCGGCTTAACCTCAGATACTCCTTTAAAAACTCCGTGTCCTGGAGTACGGGAAGGCCCCATTACAAATATTTCACCCAGGCCTTCTGCATTTACTTCAGGCATTACCATTGGATGCTCAAGGATAGCTTTTAACTCTGAACCAAATATAAATGAACTTCCTCGCTGTGTATAGAATAAAGGTTTAACCCCTAATCTATCCCGGGCGAGAAACAAACTTTGCTCATAATCCTCCCATATGGCAAAGGCAAATATCCCGTTTAACCTTTCCAGGCAACGGGCGCCCCATTCTACATATGCCATGAGTAATGTTTCCGTATCGGAGTTAGGAGTGAAAAAAATATGTCCCCGGCTCTCCAGCTCCTTTCGTAGTTCAGCAGTATTATACAGTTCTCCATTATAGGTGATTGTATATTTGCGGGCTCCCAGCTTTCTGGTCATGGGCTGCTTACCTCCTTCAGGGTCAATTACAATCAAGCGTCGGTGTCCCAGGGCAGCCCGGGAAGTAAGCCAGAAATCCATAGAATCTGGACCTCGGGAAGTTATAGCTTCTGTCATGTTTTCCAGTATGGGATACTCTTCCCTTAAATCCCTTTCCCAATCAATCCAACCTGTTATTCCACACATATTTATATTCTCCTTCCTCTTAATTATGTTATTAACATTGTTGACTTTGTCAACAATGTTAGCTTAAAATGACAATAATTGATAAGCATACAAAACCATTAATTATTAAATAAGATTATGCATACCCGGATATATAAGATTATAAAACTGCAAAGGCGCTACAGTAATATTAATTTCTGTGGCGCCTTTGCCAGATAGTATGCCCATATAAACTTCTCAGGTTAATATATGCACAAGTTGTAAAATCGTTACTTTAGAAGGTCACTTTATTCAACCAGCTATACAAAGATGTTTGCATTAGCACTGTGGCCAGCAAATTCTGTTTTAATAATTATTTCGCAGTAGCCTCAGGAAGGAATAGGGATTAACGATATGGAACTGTATTTATTGAAGATGTAATCAAAAAAGAAATAATAAATACTATAAAACAGGGGGAATAAATAAAATGAAAATAACTCCCTTTATGGTCATGGAGATTTTAGAAAGGGCTAAGCAACTGGAATCCTGGGGGGAACACATTATACACCTGGAAATAGGAGAACCTGATTTTGGCACTCCTGAACCGGTAAAGGAAGCCGCTATGAAGGCCTTAAATGATGGGGACACCAGTTATACCCACAGCCTGGGAAAGTGGAAGCTGCGGGAGGATATATCCCATTACTACAAGCGTACTTATAATGTAGATATCTCACCTGAGCAGGTGATTGTAACCATGGGATCTTCTTCAGCCATGCAGCTGGTGTTTTCTGCTTTGCTGGAAGATGGAGGAGAAGTGATAATATCCAATCCTCATTATGCCTGCTATCCAAACTTTATCCGTTATACCGGGGGTATCCCCCGGGAAGTTAATGTATATGAAGAAAACGGTTTCAAATACTCTCCAGAAGAACTCAGTAAAATGATTACTAACAGGACAAAGGCGGTAGTATTAAACTCACCAGCCAATCCTACGGGGTGTGTTTATTCCAGGGAAGAACTCAGGGAAATCTCAAAGCTAGATTGCTGTTTTGTTTCCGATGAAGTTTATCACGGGTTGAATTATGAAGGACGGGACCACAGCATACTGGAATTTACAGATAAGGCCTTTGTGATAAACAGTTTTTCAAAGAAGTATGCCATGACCGGCTGGAGGCTTGGGTATGCCATAGCCCCTCCTGATTATCTTCGATATATTCAGGTGCTTCAGCAAAACTTATTTATAAGCACTAATTCCTTTGTCCAGGAAGCAGGGAGAGCCGCACTGAAATACTGTGATGGATATGTAGAAGATATGGTTAAGACCTATAACATGCGCCGCCTCTACCTCCTGGAAAGATTAGATAAAATGGGCATATCCACAAAAACAAGGCCTACAGGAGCTTTTTACGCCCTGGCCAATATCAAAAAATTCAGTATGGATTCTTACTCCCTGGCCTTTGAAATCCTGGAAAAGGCTAAAATAGCAGTAACTCCTGGTGTAGATTTTGGGTCAAACGGGGAAGGCTATCTGCGCATTTCCTATGCAAGCTCAATAGAAAATATCGCTGAGGGAATGGACAGGTTAGAATCATTTTTTTATAATAAGTACCAGGCAGGTGAGTAAAATGACAGAAGAAAAAGGTGGAAAGGAAAGAGACCATAATATAGTATCTATTAAAAAAGATTCAAGCTATTATCTGGAAAAAGGCAACCGGAACCTACAGGAGAAGAATTATGACAAAGCTTTAAAATATTTTAAAAAGGCTATAGAGGTAAAACCCCAGGACGTTTACTTGCATTATAAAGTAGCCTACATTTTAACTGAATTTGGAAAAGCACAAAATAACTTGGACGTAAAAAAGCTTGCTGATGAACCCCTACCAGAATTTCTATTTTTAACAGGTGTTTACTGCTGCATGGAGGGAGACTTGGACAGCACTATATATTATTTGGAAAAGTTTAAAAATGTAGCGCCGGAAAGCAATCTAATACCCAAGACCAATAAGCTGCTGGAAGAAATTGAAGAGGCCATGTTATTTCAAAGAAATTTAAACTATGTTAGATTGAACTATAAATATGCTGGAGTGACTGAGTCTGTAAGGGAAAAACTGAAAGCAAAATTTGAATCCCCCTTTGTCCGGGTAAAAATGAAAGAAAGCCTGTATCAGTTAGATGATGATATGATAGCTAATGTTATTTTTCTCTACGGCCTTTTAGAGAACAATGATAGAGCGGAGAGGGTTTTAAGGCACTTTATTAAAAGCCCCTGGGCCAAGGAAGAGCATATCGAGCTGGCTTTACTGGCCCTGAAAAAAATTGGCTCTGAAGAGCCCCAGGAAGTACTGATGGAGGATAAAATCATAAAGGTAACTTTAAAAGAATATATGGACAGAAATAAAATCATGGATCAGCAGGGGGATAAATGGAACGATGTATTGAAACATGCCCTGGATAATATGAAAAAAAGTGGCAAGTACAGCAAGAATTCTTACCCTGAGATCAAATCCTTATGGACTAAAGTTTTAAAATCTTATTATCCCAATGTTCCTGAAATAGACGACAAAATGGCCTGGGCAGCAGGATTAGAGTTTGCCTTTTTAGAAAAAAAGAATATCAATGTTTCCAGTAAGCAAATTGCCTTGATATACAATGTTCCTAATTCTTTATTAATAAGCAAGTATGAACTAATAAGAAAAACAGTTAAATAAAATGTGAAATATTTACAGAGGAGGGAGAGCAGTATGTTTCAAGTAGCAGCTATTCAAATTACTCCTATTATGAATGATGTGGATGCCAATCTAAAAAGGGGAATTCACTTTGCCCGGGAAGCTATAAAAGAAGAAGCAAACTTGATTGTGTTTCCTGAATTGTGGAATACAGGTTATTACCTGTCCAGGGAAATATTCTATCAACTGGCAGAGACTCCTGACGGGAAAACGGTAACTGCGCTCCAGGAGGAGGCTCAAAGGGAAAAAGTTACCATAGTATGTCCTTTTGTAGAAAAAGACCAGGAGCATTTATATATATCTGCAGCAGTTATAGG
>CAYYWR010000210.1:0-3683 GCA_964474145.1 uncultured Syntrophomonadaceae bacterium | reverse complement strand
AATATTTTAAATAAAAACATCATCAATTACTATATACCACAACAAAATACATCATAAACATGTTTTACATAATAAGTTTTCATAACTATATGTAAAAAATATGTAATAAAAGTGCGGGAGTAATTAATAAAAATGTTTTTCATAAAATAAAGAGGTAACAACGTGTTGGGATAATAAATGCCTGGGAAAGGAATGATTCAGGTGGTAAGATTTAAAAAAGTTCATTTTGTGGGTATTGGGGGTTATGGTATGAGCGCTTTGGCTAAAATATTGCATAAGATGAATTATACTGTTACCGGGTCGGACTTGAATGAATCCAAAATATTAAAAAAATTAAGTGAAATGGGTGTGGATATTTTTTACTATCACAGCCCTGAAAATATTAAAGGAGCTGACCTGGTTGTTTATTCTACAGCCATACCTGAAAATAACCCGGAAATTCAGTCAGCTAAGGAAAACAATGTTACCCTCTGGCATCGTTCAGAGCTTCTGGCATATCTTATAAACACAAAGTATGGGATTGCTGTTGCCGGCACCCATGGCAAAACCACAACTACGGCTATGATTTCCCTGGTTTTAGAAAAGGCAGGCCTGGACCCAACTGCTGTGATAGGAGGGGAGCTTACTGATTTTGATGGTAATGCCAGGCTGGGGAAAAGCGATTACCTGGTGGCAGAAGCCTGCGAAAGCGATCACTCCTTCTTACGCTATAAGCCCTTTTTAGCGGTGGTTACAAATGTAGAGGCGGATCATCTGGAGTACTACGATGGTAGCTTTAGTAAAATCAAAGAGACTTACGTAAATTTTTTAAAAAACATTAAGGATAATGGAGTAGCCGTGATTTGTGGAGATGACCCCAGTCTTCAGGAAATATTAAAGCAGCACAGCCTGGATTGTGTGACCTATGGTATAAAGGAACAGTCAGATTTTATGGCGGGAGATATCAAGCTGAAAAATAGAGGGTCTGTATTCAATGTATATTACAGGGGTAAAAGGATAAGTGAAGTAGAGCTGGGGGTTCCCGGTGAATATAATATCTATAACGCTCTGGCTACCATTGCCATAGCCAGGCAGCTGGGTGTAGACTTTCAAAAAATTAAAGACATATTAAAAAATTTTAAAGGGGCCAACAGGCGCTTCCAAATTATTGGGGAAGCAAAAGGCATAACTATAGTAGACGATTATGCCCATCATCCTACGGAAATAAAAGAGACTTTAAAGGGAGCAAAATCTTCTGGTGAGAAGAGAATAATAGCAGTTTTTCAACCCCATAGATACAGCAGAACCTATTATCTATTTAACGACTTTGTGAAAAGCTTCAGTCATGCTGATATGATTTTAATAACCCCCGTCTATTCCGCAGGGGAAAAGCCTGTGGAGGGGGTTAGCAGTGATATCCTGGTAGAAAGAATAAGAGAGGAGGAAAAAAGGGAGGCAATACTGCTGGAGGCCAGGCAGATTCCAGACTACCTCTATAAAATTTTAAAAACTGGGGACATGGTTATTACCATGGGGGCCGGAGACATATGGAAGGTGGCATATGAGCTGGCGGAAAAAATGAAAAGGGTGGAAAACAAGGGTGGATAATAGATTACCTTCCTTTATTCTTCACTCCATACAGCAGGGAAATATTCTCCCTGTAACTTCCCGGTGCAACTTGAGCTGTATTTTTTGTAGCCACAAACAAAACCCCTCCGGGGTAGATGTATACTCTTTGCCCCATAGAGAGCCCGGGGAAATAAGGGAAACCTTCCAGTATCTTTCCAACAGTGAAAAAATTGTTATAGGGGAATCGGCTACCAAAATCATAGAAGGGGAACCCTTCTGTTGTCCCGGAATCCAGGAAGTATTATATGATTTAAGAACTGTTTTCTCTGAAACTCCTTTTCAAATAACTACTAACGGAACACTGTTGGGGAGAGATAACATATCTCTAATAAAAGAATTGGGCCCTCTGGAGCTGGTGGTTTCTTTAAATACCCTGGACAAGGTAAAAAGGAGAGAGTTCCTGGGGGACAAGTTTCCCCAAAGGGCACAGGACAATATAAAAAGATTGGGGCAGGCTGGAGTTAAGTTTCACGGGAGTGTTGTTGCTCTTCCTCACTTGTGGGGATGGGAGGACTTGAAGCTTACCCTGAGATTTCTAGAGGAAAGCGGGGCCATTACTCTGAGATTGTATCTGCCCGGGTTTACCAGGCTGGCTCCCTCTACTCTGGTTTTTGATTCACCTTTGTGGGAAAAGCTTCGTTTATTTGCCCGGGATTTAAGCAGCCAGCTGGAGGTTCCTCTACTTTTAGAACCTCCCTTCTTATCAGATTTTCAGGCTCGCATAGAAGGTGTTATGAGAAGCTCCCCGGCTCACAGTGCTGGCCTGCAAAAAGGAGATAATATCATAAAAGTTAACCACAGGAGGGTTAAAAGCAGGATTGATGCCTTTGATTTGATTCAGGGCGAGGAGGATCCCTTTTTAGAGATTTGCCGGGGAGAAGAGAAGGAAGAGGTAAGGATAATAAAAAGGGAGAATGAGTCCCCGGGCTTTGTCCTCTACAGGGATATGGACCCGGTGCGGGCACAAAAAATTATCCAGAGGATAAAAGGTTATCAGGGTCTGGAGATACTTATGCTAACTTCAGCCCTGGGTTTCCCTCTGGTTAAAGATTTAGCAGAAACAGCAAGCCCCGGAGGAAAAAAACTGATGGTAAAAGCTGTAAACAATAATTACTTTGGGGGCAGTATAATGAGTGCTGGGCTGCTGGTAGTGGAGGATTTCATAGATGCTATGGAATCTTTAGAAAAGCAATACGACCTGATAATAATCCCTGAGGAGCCCTTTGATATTAAGGGGAAGGATCTTACAGGCAATTCCTTTCTGGATATTCAGGAAAAAACAGGAGTGCCGGTGGTTATGATTTAAAATTGGCACCGCTTTGGTACGGATACTTACTTATAAAAATTCTTAAAATTTCTTAAGACTGCAGGGATAGCCCCTGTTAGTAGCGTATGTTATAAGGACACAGGGATTTTCAGGTACAGGATTAGCAGCTTTAGAACTGGAAATTTTATTCTAAAGAGGCTACTGCTCATGGTATACAAAGGAGGCGTTTTTTTTTGAAAAAGGTATGTGCACATCTTTTAGTTTCAGGGATTGTTCAGGGCGTATATTACAGGTACAGTATGCTAAAAGAAGCAAAAAGCAATGCAGTTTCCGGTTGGGTTAGGAATTTACCCGATGGTAGGGTTGAAGCCCATTTGCAGGGACGAAAGGAAGACGTAGAGGCGGTAATCCTGTGGGCAAAGAAAGGCCCCCCGGGAGCAAGGGTTTCGGAAGTAGAAGTGGAGTGGGTTGTCCCCCAGAAGGAATACAGCGATTTTAACATTACAGGTTAGGGGCAGCTCATTTTAAAGGAATAATGGCCAACTTGCGGTGTGGTGAATATTTTACCGGCAGGCAGGAGATATGGGGAGGGTTTTTCATATGGAGCTTGATTTTGTGATAAGGGTAATGGCGGCACTGCTTTTTGGAACAGCCATCGGAGCAGAGAGGCAGTGGAGACATAAGATTGCTGATTTAAGAACTAACGCCCTGGTAGCAGTGGGGTCCTGTTTGTTTGTTTCCCTTTCGGTATTAATAACCAATGATGATAGCCCTACTCGAGTTGCTGCCCAGATTGTCTCCGGCATAG
>CAYYWR010000209.1:0-3711 GCA_964474145.1 uncultured Syntrophomonadaceae bacterium | reverse complement strand
TCAGGGAACAAAATAAACTGCTCAGGCAGCTGATAGAAACCCTGGAGACAAAAGACACATCACCACAGATAACAGTAGCTATGGATAAGAAGCAGCTTAAAAACGAAATTAGAAACGAGGTCCGGGAACGTACAAACAGGCAGGCAATGTAAATGTTGTTTGGCAAACACAAGCTAGGATTAAACAAGCTGGGCATTCTGGACACACAAAATAAGCTTATAATCCGCTGGATGACGCTGCCGGTTAGCATGGATCAAATGACATGCTCGTACAAGTCACTTGCTCCAGATATGATAATGCCTGTGTCCATGTCGAAATTGTTTCCCGAAATCAAACAGGGCGGCTATATATTTGTTACAGTTGACGATGATGGAACAACGTACAACTTGAGCTTTGAGGGGATTGAGACAGAATAATGACAGCTATATGGTGGGAGCCGAAAGTAGTTGATTTGCCGAGCATGGATATGGGCCGCTCATCAAAAGGCGGTTACATGAAGCCAAGCTACGGACAAATTACATTTGCACCTGATACATACACAGGCAAACCGCCAAGAAAAGCGACTGTGGATCTTAATTGGGGGCTTACATACGACAGCTCAATCAAGATTTTCAATGGTACGATTATGCTCCGCAAATATACCACTCAGGAACTTGTGTACGATATTTTCGAGCCTGAAATGGAAACTAAGCTACTTGATGAAGGTGTGGACACAGAGGATAATAATGTGGATCTGCCATTGGTGTTAGGGACTGTAACACACATGAGTCCACAGCGCACAGGTGATAAGTCAGAACGCACATACTATTGGCCGGACTTTGCCGGAAGTATTGGGGACGGTGTTGATGCTTTTGACGATGGCGTAAAGATTAACGACTCTTGGACAGACAACGGAGATGGTACTGTAAGCAGGTCAGTTGATTTGGTGGGCGAGCTGACCTTTAGTGGTACGGGCAATAAAACAAGTATTGTTGATCTGTTCTCCTGGGCTTGTGATGAGCTTGGGCTGACATTTAACTCAGAGCTGGCACAAGATACAGACCTGGATTGTGTGATAACAAGCCAACAATACATTATAGATTTTCTGGATAAGGTAGCATGGTACTGTGACCACGGATTTTATATTTTAGACGATATACTTTATCTTGTCCACAACGACTCAGATAATGGCATTCAAGAGGTGGCACTAAGTGGCGGTGATATTACTCCTGTGAAATTTGAATATAATTGGCCTCAACCGATCAAAAAATATACTGCTGAATGGTCAACAAGATATGCTGAGACAGATGAGGACGGTAGTAGGATTGAGAGCGAAGATCACGAAGTAGAAGTGTTCAGTGACTTCTCTGTGATCGGCATAGAAGAAAGCCTATCCAGAGTTTATAATGAGTCTGAAGATAAAGTTGAGGCTAGACTAGAAGATATAATTGAAAGAGAAAATAAACCTATCATTAAGGTTGAATTGCCTCTTTTTAGACTGCCGAGATATGGCGAGCGCATAGATTTCCACGATGAGATAAGCGTTAATCCAGTTGAAGGTTATGTGCATTGCCGCAAGTTTAATCTGGATTACTCAGCTAAAACTGTGATTATTGAGGGTGATGGGGAGATTACTTTTACATGAAAACCATATTTGAGAATTTAACAGAGTCCGTATCTGCGGATGTGTCTGAGTCTGGTTTCCCGGCCAGCAATATGCTGAACGAGCATAGTAGGAAGCGTTGGAGGGCCGGAGCATCAAGCGCAACTATTACTGCGTCATTACAAGGTGGCAGCAGTGGCATAGCTCTTTATAATGTGTATGCTGATTCAGTTGTAATAACCGTTGATGGTACAGCATACAATTTTACTCTGCTGCAAGATGATGGATGGGGCGAATACAGGTTAGACAGTGTATTTTTAGATTATGGTGCAGTGGCTGGAACGCACACAGCAGAGATTGATTTAAGTATGTCAGGGGATGATGTGGCTTGCGGGATACTTTTTAGCGGCATTGTTTATGACTGGACTAATCCTAGTTTTGGTGCGGATACAGGAGCACAAAGTCACAGTATAGTTTATGACCTGGATAATGGATTTGAATATATATTTCAGCGCAATTCAAGCAAAACTCCATCACTAAGTATGAAAGTTTCAGATAAGTTAGAGTATTTTAATTTTATGCGTTGGGCCAAAGCAATATATCCTAATCCGTTTATTTTGCGAGTAGAAAATTTCAGTGATGAACTTACGTATTATGGTCGAATGGACGGACTACCAAAGGGTACATTGTCTAGCTTTAATAACTATCAAATATCCTTTAGTTTAAAGGAGTTCTTATAATGTCAAAATGGATGCACGAAGATGTGTACAAAAACGGCTCTCAAGAAATCAAAGACAATGCAACGCTTTACACAGCTTGTAGCCACCAGCCTACAACCAGAACAGAAGCAACCAGCACATACAAACTAGCAGATGTGAGTGTGTCTAGTAGTGACTTTTCGTGGTCGCAAACTAGCTCAGGGTGGGTGCTAACTGTTGCTGCAAAACCGAATATCGGCGTTGATTCTGATGGTGAGGTCACTCATGTGGCGATTGTAGATGCATCCAGATTGTTGCTGGTTAATATAACTGAGCCGCTTCAAATTTATGCTGGCGGACTTTTTAATTTCCCATCATTTGGTGTATTGGAGGAAAAAGTTAAATGACGATGCTATTTTTAAATGACTGGGAAGCTGCTTTGACCAGTGACCTTAACAGCAGCGGAACGAGTGTAGTTATAGAACCTGGACCTTATGCAGAGCTTGAGGATATGCAGGGTGATGACTACTATCCTGCACTTTTGTTCAATGGATCAAGCTACGAGTATGTGCATATCGTGTCCAAGGACGGGTCGGATACGATAACTATTGAACGTGAGAAAGAAGGTACAGGTGCTATTGTCTGCCGAACAGGTGATAAGATTGCTACTATTAACAGTGCAGGTCTTTATGAAAACCTTAATCAGAAAGAGTCTGCAATTCAAATGAATAAAAACGCAGTAACATCGGATACAACAATACCAGACGGTTATAACGCAATGAGCGTGGGTCCACTGGATATTGACGCAAATGTAACAATATTAGGGAATTGGGAGGTAATATGAGCAGTCAGTTTACATTAGCTAACAACGCAGATGCAAATACCCCGGCCAGTGGTCGTACAGCAGTGTTCATCAATGCATCTGGGAACATTGCTACCAAAGATTCAGTAGGCAACATAAGGGAGTATAGCCCCACCCCGTTGGAGTCTGAAAGCATGGTGTATGGGGTGCGCTGGGACAGCGTCAATGACGAGATGCAACCGGGGATTGTGAGCAATGGAAGCTTCGTTGCTACTGATTATGCTAACTATCCGGTGCAAGAGGAAATTGGTCGCTATTTGGTTGCAACCGCCGGAGCTAAAACGAAACTAGGGAGATTAAATTCTAATGTTGATGAAGATGGCTCTAGCGTAACATTAGATGGTTCAAGCGGCCAAGCACTGACCTGGATTCCTAGGCACTACCAGCTTGTCACAACTTCTGGCGACTACATTTATCTTTTGATCAGCAAACAGCCATTCAGCTTTAACAGCACTTCCGCTTGGGTTCCGCCTGCATTTTTGGATTACAGCGGTTTTTGGGTCGGAGCGTTCCAGGGTGTGGCTGCAACGGATAGCAATACGGCTGACGTTTATAGTGCTATTATTGAT
>CAYYWR010000208.1:0-3751 GCA_964474145.1 uncultured Syntrophomonadaceae bacterium | reverse complement strand
ACCAATGCCACAGTTAATTCCTATAAAAGGCTTCTGCCGGGATACGAAGCTCCTACCCATATTGCCTGGGCAGCCGGTAACAGGAGCCCTCTGATAAGGATTCCGGATAACCGGGGGGATGCTACCAGAATCGAGCTTCGCAATCCAGACCCCACCGCAAACCATTACCTTGCCTTTGCGGCAGTGCTCTCAGCAGGGCTGGCGGGAATCAAGGAAAAAATAGAACCGCCGGAAAACTGCGAAGAAAATATGTATAATCTTGCTGCAGATACCAAGAGGGAAAATGGGATACAAAAATTTCCCAATAACCTGAAAGAAGCCCTGGACGCATTAAGGGACAGCAGGCTCATGAAGGAATCGCTGGGTGAACACATACACTGCACATATTTAAAGGCTAAAGAAGGGGAATGGACAGAATACAGCAAGACCATCCATGACTGGGAGTTAAAAAAATATCTAACTTCTTTCTAGTAATCGTGAACCACTCCCGCTTTCGCTTCGCTTAGAAGCGGGAAAATTCTTAGTGATTTCGTTAAAGACTCAAAGCAATACAAAGATAATGCCGGGCCGGAAGCTGTAAAAAGCCGCCCGGCTTTTTTTATTTCTCAGGAAGCAAGGTGCGTTCTCTCGTGTTTCTTTCACCAAATTACTTCCACCTGGTATGGGGCAAATTGGGGATCAACCGTGATAACAGGTAAATTTTCCACCTGGGCCTGGGCAATGAGTAAGCGATCAAAGGGGTCGCGGTGAAGATCAGGCAGGCTGTGGATGTGTAAAGCGTGATTGAGCAGAATCGGTAACGGGGTTATGGCATTGATGTGTAACCTTAACTTTATGCAGCAACTTGGAAAAATTGGTTTTTGCATCATGAATGTTTACATACATATTGCTCACCTCTACCAACAATAATAAACCAGGTTATGGACCAGGTCAAGGTTGAAGCGAAATGAACTGCGGTCAATAATAAAAAGTTTGAATGAATAGAAAAAAAGACAAGGCAAGAATAGAATAGAATAGAAAACAAGAACAGAAAACTTTTGAGATGTAGAAGGAATATTGCAGTATAATGTAGAATATGTAATTATTTTAAATCTTTTTCCCTGCATAACAAATTTCTGGAAGAGGAGATGAGTGCTTTGTTACCAAATAAAAAGGTAATGCTAATGTTGCTTTGCCTGGTCTGTGTAATTTTCATTGCCGGGTGTGAAGATGTAAAGGTAAGTCCTTTTCTTTCTGCTGATGTGGATGAAGTTATTGTTTTGGAGGATGAACTGGGTTTTACCAGGTACCATGAACTGGTGGAGCTGGCTGAAAGCTATGGCTTTGAGAGGTATACACTGACAGACGAAGAGTTAGGGGCCATACAGGTTGGTGTTGAATAGATTGAATACACAAATTCGTACAATTTCTTTGATGATCCTGATAAGTTTGATGACCTGGGAAATTATTTGCTTGGCTCCCAGACTGTTGAAGAGGGCAGCTTTGAGCAGTTATTTCTTGAGATGATGACACCCATGTTTGAGAGCATTTATGAGTTTGAGGGAGTTTTGTTAAGAGAGCTGGAGTTTGTAGGTGAATACAGGGTATTGTTGGGAAAGGATGCCTTTAAGGATGAGAATGATATTTACATTCCTGTTTTGACGGCTTTGCGGGTTGATAATATAAAAATAATTGATCTTGAGCCTTATGTAGAGGAAGTTGCCTTATCGCAGGTGGAAGGAGATGAGGAAAGCCAGGAGTTTTTGAAAAAGAAAGAATCCCTGTCAGAAGCTTACAATAGAAGCCTGGAACTGTATGCAGATAACATGGGCAAGTGTTTAGTTTTCCAGGAGGATATCATTCCCGTTGCTTTTAGTGAAGGCCTTGACGGGGTTTTGTATGCCAATAGCTCTGAAATTTTTACCTTTATAGCTAAAGCCCTGGAAAGTGTTGAACTGGGAGAAGATATCTGGGATATTGAGGATGATCTTTATGAAGATCCTGAGGATTGGGACTGGGATTTGGATGAAGAGTGGGATGAGGATTGGGATTGGGATTTGGATGAAGAATGGGATGATGATTGGGACTGGGACTATAGCTGGAACTGGGGCTATTTGGACGATATGGAGGTTAGCAGTTGGGCCCGGGACGTGATTAATGAAGCATACCGGGACTGGTTTATTGGCGATATATATGAGCATCAGGGAATTACTGACTTAACGGTTCCCATTACCAGGGATGAATTTGCCAGCCTGTTGCGGCAAATAGATTATGTGATAAGGGATGAGCATTATTACAGTGTTCCTGAGGAAAATCCTTTTGTTGATATAAAAGATAATTTTTTTAAGGATGATATATTGACTGCTCAT
This sequence comes from uncultured Syntrophomonadaceae bacterium, assembly GCA_964474145.1. Taxonomy (GTDB): domain Bacteria; phylum Bacillota; class Dethiobacteria; order SKNC01; family SKNC01; genus PWHX01. The sequence goes on along the minus strand of CAYYWR010000208.1, from coordinate 1,403 downwards.
GAGGCAGGGCTTATTGACGGAATTTCGGAAAATGAATTTGGTCCTGGTTTGTCAATAACCCGGGAAAAGGTGGCGGTTATGATCTGGGATTACCTGGAGAAGGTGGAGGATGGGCTGGATGAAAAAGGTGAGGATTATGCAAAAAATCTTTATCATGACCATGAAGACATCTCTGAAGAGGCCCGGGAAGCTATTTATGGCATAAGGGAAAAAGGGCTTATGGTTGGCACGGGTGAAGGCTTTATGCCTGAGCAGTACATAAGCCGCCAGGAGGCAGTAGTAGTCCTTGACAGGCTGTTTAGAGAAAATTAAGACTTAAGTATTTACTGGAACTGACTGGCAAGTTAATGCTCAACCCTTTATTACATTGTATTTATATCATAATAATTATCAACATCAGGAGGGCGTAGTTAATGAAAAAAACTATAATTACTATTTTTACTATTTTCATTATGTTTTTAAGCTTGCTATTATTCTCTGCTGTTAGCAGTGCTGAAGATTTCTCTACACTAGAAGGTTTTGAGGTTTGGGAGCATCAAACTACAGTCAATATAGATAAAAGCTGGACAATAAAGTTCAGTCAGCCAGTTGCAGAAAAAAGTTTAACCAGAGACAATATATTTTTAACGGATAAATACAATAAAAAAATAGCTTTTTTTGTGGAATTAAATGATGATAATACAGAAATAAAAATTATACCAAAAAGTTCTTATTCTATAGGAGAAGAATACAGGCTGTATATAGATGAAAGAATAAGGTCTCAACAGGGCAAGTTATTAAAAGAAAGTATAGTAATGCCCTTTGAGGTAACAGGAGGTTTCAAAGATAATCGATATATTCAGTCTCTACAAAGTGATTTTGGCGCAAGAAGCACCCAATTAACTGTAGAAACTTCAAGTGAGGTTGCTAGTTTAAAAGTAAATGGGCTTGAAACACTTAAAGATACCAGTAAATACTTGGACAAGAACAGTTTTTGTTTTGAGCTAGACAAATTAGAAAAGAGCGATTCAGTTAAACTGGATGCTTATGATGATAAAGGGAATTTACTTTATTCAGAGGAAATAAAACCTGATGTAAACTTTGAAATAAAACTTCCAGTAGAAATAAATATTCATCCCGTACCATCTGAAGATTTAGCTGATTCAGTAGCAAGAAGGCTGGATGAAATATTTCTTCAGGAGTATGAGGAGTATGATGGATATGGACACGGTGAAATTAAAACACTTGATCAGGAAAGATCGCATATAGCTGTAGGAGGCGATATGCCAACTACTGGAGAGCCCAATTTATTAGTAATACCTGTTCAATTTCCTGATGTTAAATTTAGGGATATAGGTTTTAATAGTAAAGATGAAGTTATAGATGAACTTAAGAAAATTTTTTGGGAATGCGATCAACATTAT
>CAYYWR010000207.1:0-3789 GCA_964474145.1 uncultured Syntrophomonadaceae bacterium | reverse complement strand
CCAGTCTTAAAATGAATATCCTTCCCTGTTTTGCTTCTGTATATTTCATGCAGCCGAATCACCTCGCTCTTTTATCTATTAAAGCCTTTTTAATAATTTCGCCAATAATATTTTCATCGACTTTTTCACTTACGGGAGGAGATCTCTCAGCACCACCGGTATCTTTCCCTCCATTGTCGTTAGGCCACGCTAATTCTGTGCAGCCTGTGACGACAAACAACAGAAACACAGTTACGATAAAAAGTTGAAACGGCATTCCTGTATGTTTCAAAACCATTCTACCCCTCTATCACTGCAATCTCAAAGTTTACAAGGTTTTTATTTAACCACTTTATGCAAAGTTTTCCTTTTCTAAACCAAATAAGAAGATATTAAATCGAAGTGTTTCCAGGATAAGGTAGCTCAACCACAAAATCCGAATACCCATTAAAATAAACATAGTTATTAAAGGTTTTTTATTTTAGATAGGGCATTAACATAGGCTTTGGCGCTGGCCTCAATAATATCGGTGCTGATCCCCCGCCCTACTACCAGGCTGTCCTGGTACCGCAGCTTCACCGTGGCATCTCCCAGGGCCTCACTGCCCCGGCTGACGGACTTTATAGTGTAATCCTCCAGGTAAACGGGTTTTGCCAGTACCCGGTGGATAGCCTTAAAAACAGCGTCTACCGGCCCGTTGCCACAGGCAGCATCGGTTACCGTTTCCCCCTTCATTTCCAGAGTTATGGTGGCCGTAGCGTTGCACTCTCCAGTAGTGCTGACGGATATCCCCTTAAAAACTATTTTGCCGTTGGTGTCACCACCATTGGAGCCCATGAGGGCGTGCAGATCCTCGTCGAAAATCTCCTGCTTCTGGTCAGCCAGCTGCAGCAGCTTCCTGTAAACCTCCTCCATTTTACTTTTCTCCGGGCTATACCCCAGTTCCTCCAGTCTGTGCTTCAGGGCATGCCGCCCCGAGCGGGCACTGAGTATAATATTATTTCTGGGAATACCTATATCCTCAGGGTTTATTATTTCATATGTGCTCTTTTCTTTCAAGACCCCGTCCTGATGTATCCCGGAAGCGTGCATGAAGGCATTGGACCCTACTATGGCCTTGTGTCCGGGCACCGGCACCCCGCTAATTCTGGAAACCAGCCGGCTGGCAGCAGATATTTCCCGGGTATTTACCTCCAGCTCCACACCGTAGCGCTCCGGCTGGGTATATATGGCCATAATAACCTCCTCCAGGGAGGTGTTGCCAGCCCGCTCCCCAATTCCGTTTATAGTTCCCTCTACCTGGCTGGCCCCGGCTTTGACTCCTGCCAGGGAGTTGGCCGTAGCCATTCCCAGGTCGTTGTGGCAGTGTATGCTGACTACAGCCTTATCTATATTACTGACATTATTCATCACGTAAGAAATTAGTTCCCCGTACTCCCAGGGGGTAGCATAACCCACTGTATCGGGAATATTCACCACCGTAGCTCCCGCCTGAATGACTTTTTCCAGAACTCTTACCAGAAATTCCCGGTCACTGCGGAAGGCGTCCTCGGCGTAAAACTCCACATCTCCCACATATTTCCGGGCATGTTTTACCGCTGCCACCGACTTTTCAATTACCTGGTCCGGCGTAAGGTTTAACTTCCTTTCCATATGCAGCCGGGAAACGGCAATGCCTGTATGAATCCGGGGGTGCTCTGCTTTCCGCAGGGCCCGGGCACAGCAGTCGATATCCTCCTGCACCGCCCGGGAAAGACCGCAGATAATCGCCCCTTTAACTTCACTGGAAATTTGCTCCACTGCTTCCATATCCCCCGGCGAAGATGCCGGGAAACCCGCTTCAATAACATCAACCCCCAGTCTCACCAGCTGCCTGCCTATTTCCAATTTTTCTTTAACATTCAAGGTAATACCCAGAGACTGCTCCCCGTCTCTCAGGGTGGTATCGAATAAATACAGCTTGCGCAATTAAAAAACCTCCTTTTCAGTTCCTTTATTTTCAATTATCCCATTAATATTAACTGCGCCATTTATTTTCAGGTCACCAGGTTCCAGGTCTAATTCCATGAGAACCACCCTCTCTCTATTCCTTAGTTTTAATCAATACAAGTTTTAACGTATCTACTCAGCCCTCAGCCCTTTCCACCTTGTAACAGCTCCTGACTGGATCGGCAGCACATCAATCAGCTGAGGAAATACTTTTATACAATATAAAAACCCTCTGCCTCTTTTTTATTGAGGCAAAGGGTTTATCTTCGCGGTACCACTCAGCTTAACGACACAATATGCCGTTATCTCTAAAGATACAGGAGTAATCCCTATAGAAATAATTCGTGATAGAAATAATTCATACAGAGCAGTCCGATATCTCCTTCCTTTTAACGGCGGAAGCTCCCGTCCGGGCTTATTCTCCAGGTAAGTGGATTTCAGCGGGCAGCTCAAAGGAGAGTTGGGCGTATCGCTTCGGCCGCCTTGCACCCACCGGCGACTCTCTGGGTCCAGCTCAACGCTTACTATTCCCTATCATGGCTTTTTATGTGGATCATACATCCTGTTCAATTTATAATATATTACCAGTTAAACAGCAAGTTGTCAATACCGTTAAACCCATTCCTTGATTTCTTCCATAATCTTTTCCAGGGGCATTACTCCCTGGAACCATTCCTTCCCGGTAATTTCATTAGTGCAGGAAGAGTATATTTGTGAAACCAGGTGTTTTAGCCTGGGAGGCAGGGGTTCCGGGGAGAGCCTGCAAATGTTTTTCCAGTTCTGGCGGTCCTCTTTTTTAGCTTCTTCTGTAGCCTGGTGCCAGGCCGTATCCCGGTAATAAATGCGGAGAACTTCCTTGCTTACAGGGAGCCCCTCAAAGGTAAAGCGGCACTCATCCAGGGTGCCCAGCACATCCACCAGCATCAACCGGCGCTGAAAATCAAACCCTGTTTCTATCTTCCCGTCCTCATTTACCAGCCCAATTTTGGAAAATTCCCTGGTTATGAAATCGTTAATTGTACTGGTAATTTGTTTAAGTTCTGCTAACTCAGCTTCACTCAAGCCGGAAATCTCCCGGGCCTCCTGCCAGGATATATATCTGTCTGTTACTTCCAGTTTTGTGGAAACATCCAGTACAGGGGTTTCCAGCTTCTGGTCAGGGTGGGGCTTCTCTGCCAGGCCTAAATCCTGGGGAGTTATCTCTCCCTTTTCCAGGCGCTTGAAAACGCTGCTTCCCGGGGGCAAATAATTTCTATAAATCAGTTCCAGGGGAATTAAGAAGCCTCCTTTTTCTTCCCCGTACATGGAGTAATCGTAATTACCTGCTTCCAGCCGGGGTTTTATCACCCTGAGTATATCAACCTCCATGGTGTCGGAAGGGCTCTCCAGCTCAGAAAGTTTTTTCACCGAACCCTTCTCCACCAGGCCAATATAATGAGTAGGAATCCCCATTTCCTCCAGCTTCTCAAAAAAATAAGCTCCCAGAAGGGCAATAGCTGGCCCCTTGTTATCAATGAGGTCCGGCATTTCCCCCCAGTCAAAGACGGAATACCTGTCAGAAAAAGAAAACCTTCCCCGTCCAGGCTCTTGTTCAGTTGGTTTTTCCATAATTTTCAGGTCTTTTACACTTCCCACTTATCATTCCTCCTTGCTTTGTCCCTATTATGTACCTTTAATATATTATACCCAAAAATACCCGATAAACATAGTTATTTTCACTGCATAAAATCAAAATCTATAGAATATTGACATGCTACCACGGCTAAAAAGTCATGGTCTTTATGCAGGTTCCCTGGCAACTCCCCAGCTGCTGACGTAGCT
>CAYYWR010000206.1:0-3793 GCA_964474145.1 uncultured Syntrophomonadaceae bacterium | reverse complement strand
TGACCTATAGCAATTTTTTCTTCAATAAAGCTTCCAAAATAGTTACCCAGGGAAAATCCCAGAGCGTAAAAAATAAGATTTATGGGATTATCCAGATGCTGAACAACGGTGCCTAATATAAAAATGAATATTAAGCACTCAAAAAACCCGATAAATGCAGCGTAAAACCGGCATCCATGCATTAAAAGCAGTATTCTTATAGTTCCCAGCGAAACATCGGTTATCTTGGCTAAAAGAATTAAAACAGCCAGTAATAAAACTTCCATTTCAATCACCTCTTTCAAAAATCATAATATATATATTAGCTAAATCCAGGCGTTTTGTAAATAGTTTTTTTAATAATATTTTTTAATATATCTTCATATTCAGCATTGTGCTTTTATTATTATGGATTATTGGTAATTATAATTGTCTCACTGCTAATAACTTTATATAAATAAATTATAATCCTTTTAATATCCCAACAAGGTCTTGAAAACCATACAGGATAATAAAGAGGCTCCTTTATCATAAAGGAGCCTCTTTATTATCCTAAATTTAACATAATTAAAACCTTATCTCAGTTCTTTCACGAATTCTTCAATACGTTCCAGACCTTTTTTAATGTTGTCCTGGGAAGTAGCAAAGGATAGCCTTATATATTCCGGAGCTCCAAAGCCTGTCCCGGGTACCACCGCTACTTTATAGTCCTTTAACAGGTGAGTGGCAAAATCATCCACATCAGCTATTTTATTATTTTTATAGGATTTGCCAAAGGTATCCTTTACCTCAACAAAAAGATAGAAGGCGCCTTCCGGGGAAAGGCAGTCCATATAAGGAATTTCCTTTACCTTATTAACCATATAGCTTCTTCTCTGTGAAAAGGCATCCTTCATTTCCTCAACACAATCCTGAGAGCCCGTAATAGCTGTTAAAGAAGCTTTTTGGGCAATTGAGTTAGGGTTGGAGGTAAGGTGACTCTGGATGCTTCCCATAGCTGTAGCTATTTCAACAGGGGTAGCTGCGTAACCAATCCTCCAGCCTGTCATGGAATAAGTTTTAGAAACAGCATTAACCACTATAGCCAGTTTATTAATTTCAGGGCCCAGGGAAGCTATGCTGATGTGCTCAGTATCATCATAGATGATTTTTTCGTAAACTTCATCTGATATGATAAAAATTTTATTTTTAACGGCAAAGTCAGCTATAACTGCAAGCTCCTCCCGGTTGTAAACCTGGCCGGTAGGATTACTGGGACTGTTCAGTACCAGGGCTTTAGTTTTTGAAGTACAGGCTTTTCCCAGTTGCTCAAGGGTTACCTTAAACCCCGTTGAGCTATCTGTTTCAATATACACTGGCACCCCGTCATTTAATTTTACCATTTCCGGATAGCTTACCCAGTAAGGAGCAGGGATTATTACTTCCTCCCCGGGGTCCAGTAAGGAAGCAAATATATTATCCAGGGAATGTTTTGCCCCATTACTGATTACAATCTGGTCAGGCTTGTAATCCAGCCCGTTATCCTTTTTTAGCTTTTCACATATAACTTCCTTTAACTCAGGGATACCGGCTGCCGGCGTATATTTTGTGAATCCTTCCTGCAGCGCTATTGCAGCTGCTTCTTTTATGTGGTCCGGGGTATCAAAATCGGGTTCGCCGGCACCAAAACCTATAACATCAATGCCTTCACTTTTCATTTGCTTTGCCTTAGCACTTATGGCCAGTGTTGGCGAAGGGCTGATATTCAATGCTTTTTTAGATAACACTGGTTTATTTACACCTCCGGTTTTTCAATTAAAAAAATGTATAGTTAATTTTATAATAGATTCGTCAAATATAAAACATTTTTTCACTTATTTCTTATGTTAAATTTCACATGAATTAAACCTGGCAATTTATTCTCTTGGAAAGCTTTCCATGAATAAAGCCAGCTTTTCACAGCCTTCATAAGGCATGGCATTATATATTGAAGCCCTGATTCCTCCCACAGAGCGATGGCCTTTTAAGCCTACCAATCCCTTTTGGGTAGCCTCAGCAAGGAATTTCTTTTCCCTTTCTTCATCTGGCAGTCTAAAGGTGACGTTCATAATAGACCTGCTGTTTTTTTCAGCATGACCTTTGTAGAATCCATTGCTATTGTCTATGGCATTATAAATAAGGGAAGCTTTTTTCTCGTTCTTTTCTTTGATTTTTTCCAGTCCCCCCTGGTTTTTCAGCCATTTCAATACCAGATTTAACATATATATGGAAAAGGAGGGAGGCGTATTATAAAGGGAATCATTTTCTGCGTGTATATTATAGCGAAGCATGGAAGGAATATTTTCAGGGACTCTTTCCAGCATATCCCTTCGTATAATAACTACCGTTACTCCAGAGGGCCCCAAATTTTTCTGTGCTCCGGCATATATAAGGGCAAACCTGGAGACATCCAGGGGTCCGCACAGAATATCGCTGGACATGTCAGCAACCAGGGGTAGATCTTTAAACACAGAATAATCTTTCCACTGGGTTCCAAAAATTGTATTATTGGAAGTAATATGAACGAAGGCTGGGGAATCACTAAAATTGATATCTTCTGGAGCCGGTATATGGTTGTGGTTACTCTCTTTGGTTGAAGCGGCAGTATGGATCTTTCCCAGCTTGACAGCTTCTTTATAGGACTTTTCTGCAAAGCTCCCCGTCAGGATATAATCTGCTGTTTCTCCTTCTTTCAGGAAATTAAAAGGTACCATGAAAAACTGGGTGCTGGCTCCGCCCTGCAGGAAAAGAACCTTGTAGCTGTCTCCAATGCCCAGCAGTTCCTTTAAGTTAGCTTCTGCTTCAGAAATTATTCCTTCAAATTCTTTAGAGCGATGGCTTACCTCCATTACTGACATGCCGGTATTGCCATAGTTAGTTAGTTCCTGCTGCGCTTCTTCCAGAACAGTTAAAGGTAGTGTGGCTGGTCCGGGATTAAAGTTAAATACTCTTTCCATAAAAACTCCTCCTTGTTAGCTTAATTTTTATTAGATTAATTAAAAAGTTTACTACAGCGAAAAACTATCGTTAGTGAAGTTGCCAGGCTATTTCTGAAGTCCGGTGCACAGCCCGGGACTGCAGGGAGGAAAATGGAGAATCCCCCATGGGTTAAGCGTGTAGTGAAGTAAGTATTTTTTAAGCTGCAGTACTTTTAAAAAAGCTTTTAAAAAAAATATAAACATATTTACGCAAGGGAAAATAATAACTTATGTCTATTATATATATTTAGTGGAGAATTCTCAATCATTTTATTTCTTTTGTTAAAGCTCTTATTTACTTAATTTATATATATGATATACTAAATTATCATAAGGTATCCATAGAACTCCTTGCCTGTCAGGGAGTTTTTAATTAGCATTATTTTTAAATATTTATACTAAGAAAGGAAGGTATGACATGAAAAAATTAAAACTAGGTCTACCGGCAGGAAGTTTGCAGAAGACTACTGTCGAAATGTTCAAGAAAGCAGGGTTTAATATAAATGTTGGTGACAGGTCTTACTTCCCTTACATTGATGATGAAGAAATTGAATGCACATTAATAAGAGCTCAGGAGATTGCCAGGTATGTTCAGGACGGAGTTCTGGATGTAGGATTAACAGGAAAGGACTGGATTGTGGAGACAAAATCTGAAGTTTATGAAGTTGAGGAGCTTGTTTATTCCAAGCAGGGCTTAAAGCCAATAAAACTTGTCCTGGCTGTCCCCAATGAGTCTCCCATTAAGAGCATAAAAGACCTGGAAGGAAAAAAGATTGCTACAGAGCTAGTAGAAACAACTAGAGACTACTTAAATAAAC
>CAYYWR010000205.1:0-3794 GCA_964474145.1 uncultured Syntrophomonadaceae bacterium | reverse complement strand
AAAGAATGAGAAAGTATTTGTTTGGGTTTTTAGTATTACTGTTAATGACAGGGCTTCTTTTCGGCGGCTGCGCACCCGATGAAGAAGTTGTCGATGAACCTGTTGATGAGGAACCGGTTGATGAAGATCATCCTTTTGAAGATGTCAGGGTCAGACAAGCTCTGAATTATGCTATCGATAAGGAAGCGATTATTGAAACCATTTTTGAGGGTGTGGGTTCACCTTCTTCCGCACCTGTTGTGCCTGCCGTTTTTGGTTATGAGCAGGTAGGACCATACGAGTATGATCCGGACAGGGCAAGGGAACTTCTGGAAGAAGCAGGCTTCGGAGATGGTTTTGAGATCGAGCTTTACCATCCTACAGGTCGCTACCCGCAGGATGTCGTCGTAATCGAAGCAGTTCAGGCTATGCTGGCCGAAGTAGGCGTTACTGCCAACCTCACTACTTATGACTGGGGCACGTATTTGGATAGTGTAATTGTTCCGCCTGAAGACGCAGAATTTGATGCATTCTTGCTCGGCTGGGGAACAGTGACTCTCGATGCTGATTACGGCCTCTATGCGCTGCTCCATTCCAGCGAAATGCCTCCCGTTGGGAGCAATAGCACCTTTTATGCCAACGATGAAGTCGATGCATTGCTTGATGAAGCCAGGGTAACACCTGACGTTGATGTTCGCGAAGATCTTTACAGCGAAGCTATTAGCATGATCTGGGAAGATGCTCCATGGATATTCCTTCATAACGAAGGTCAGGTAAATGCTGTCCGTGAAGGTGTGGAAGGCTTAATTCACCACCCGCTGGAAAATATTCTGGCCTGGGATGCTTCTCTTGATGGCGATGAGCAGGATTTGACTATTGCCATCGGAGCTGAGCCTGAGAGCCTTGACCCACTTAGCATGCAGTCATCACCTGCTGCTACTGTTTCTGAACACATGGCTCAGCCCCTGATTTACCTGGAAGAAGATGGCACCCTTGTGCCTAATCTTGCGACTTCCTGGGAGCCAACTGAAGATGGTTTGGCCTGGGACATAGAGCTGCGCGAAGGGGTAACCTTCCACGATGGCGAACCTTTTAATGCTGAGGCTGTTAAGTACAATCTAGACCGCTTTATGGGCAAGGGAGATTTCGAAGGTGAGGATGCAGCTATTTTCGCTTTCCTGCTTGGCGGGATAAATGAAGTTGAAGTTGTAGATGAATATACAGTAAGACTTCATCTAGACGATATATTTGCCCCGATCGCATCTCACCTGACTCACTCAAATATTCCCATGCACAGCCCTGCTTCACTGGAAGCTTTAGATGAAGGTGAGGATGTCGAGGCACCTGTGGGAACAGGTCCGTTCAAGTTCGTCAGCTGGGATCGCGGTGAACAGCTTGTAATGGAAAAGAACGAGGATTACTGGGGCGATGTACCTGAACTGGACACCGTCACATTCAAGTTCGTTCCTGAATCTAGCTCTAGGGTAATTATGCTGGAAACCGGCGAAGCACATGCCATTATGGCTGTCCCTCCGACAGAAATTGATCGCCTCGAGGAAGATGCGGAAATCAATGTGGTCTTTGAGGATGGTGTTCGCGTTATTTACATTGGATTTAACCTGATGCCGCAATAAATAAACGCTGCTTGATAGCCTGAAATAATGGTTATCTAACGTTTAAGTGCTAGGGGACCGGGCGTAAGGCTGGCTGTAATACGTCTTTTCTGCACGTTCGGTCCCCTTTCTTGTTATAAATTGTAATTGTTGATCTACTTTATAAATCAGGAATTTTGGGAGTTGACATCTTTTGTACGGATATATTATCAGGAGGCTGTTGTTAGCCATACCGGTTTTAATCGGGGTATCTATACTTGTTTTTGCAATTATTCGCTTCATACCGGGTGACCCCGCCCGAACTATTGCCGGAGTTCACGCCAGCCCTGAGTATATCGCACAGGTCCGTCAAGAACTTCTATTAGATGAAGGTCTGCATGTTCAATATTATGTTTATTTGACAAATCTTTTACAGGGTGACATGGGCCGCTCAACTTTTACGCGCCGCCCAGTGACAACGGAATTATATCAGCGTTTTCCGAACACCCTCGTATTGGCTTCTACTGCTATGGTTATTGCCATTATTGTCGGCATGAGCGCTGGAATTGTTTCTGCAACCAGGCGTTACTCCCTTTTTGACAATGCAAGTATGCTCTTTGCCTTGTTCGGGGTGGCAGCCCCTGTTTTCTGGCTGGGGATCATGTTTCAGCTTCTCTTTTCCGTAAACCTCGGCTGGTTTCCTTCGGGTGGTATTGGAACCTGGCAGCACCTTGTTCTGCCGGCCCTTACTCTCGGCCTGGCGACAACAGCACTTATTGCCCGTATTACCCGATCCAGTATGCTTGATGTTTTAGGCCAGGACTACATAACTACGGCTCGCTCTAAGGGGCTGGTTGAACGGGTAGTCATTTATAAGCACGCTCTAAAAAATGCCCTAATCCCTGTCGTCACTGTAATGGGCTTGCAGTTCGGAACACTGCTTGGTGGTGCCGTTCTGACGGAGACTGTTTTTTCCTGGCCTGGTGTCGGCCGATTGATGGTCGATTCAATCTTGGCCCGGGATTATCCTGTTGTGCAGGGAGCAGTACTCGTGCTTGCCGTATTTTTTGTTGCGATAAACCTTGTGGTTGATATAATTTATGCCTTCCTTGACCCCCGTATTACATACGGTAGTAAGGAGGTGGAATAGAGCGATGTTTAACAGAGGCAAAAAGATCGACTCTTTAAATAACCTCTCTACCCCCAAGAAAGATACAGAGATGCGCCAGATATGGCGTCACCTCCGGCGGAACCGCCTGGCTATGGCCGGTGGGGTAATTATTGCCATATTTGTGCTGTCTGCAATTTTTGCCCCGCTGATAGCACCCTATGATCCTATTGCCAGAGATTTTAGCGTTGCTCGTGATCTTCCTTCAAGTGACCATATCTTGGGAGCTGACTGGCTGGGTCGGGATAATTTTTCCAGGATTATTTACGGGGCCCGAATTTCATTACTAATTGGTTTTATTTCCGTCGCTATTGGCATGGTGATTGGCGTGCCGGTGGGGGCTCTATCAGGTTACTATGGTGGAAAGTTTGATTTGCTGATTCAGCGTATAATTGATATTTTAATTGCTTTTCCCGGTATATTACTGGCTATTGTGGTAGTCACCATTCTCGGGGTTGGTGTAGAAAATGTGATGATTGCTGTCGGTATTGCTTCTGTTCCGATCTATACCCGCCTGGTTCGAGGTTCCGTTCTTTCAGTTAAAGAACAGGGTTATGTTTCTGCCGCCAAAGCTTTGGGTATCGGAGATGCCAGGATAATTATTCGACATATTATGCCTAACTCCCTGGGTCCGATTATTGTCCAATCTACTTTTCAGATAGCCACGGCTATATTATGGGCTGCCGGCTTAGGGTTCCTGGGATTAGGTGCCCAGGCTCCTGATCCTGAATGGGGCCGAATGTTAAGCGATGGGCGAGAGTATATTCGTACTGCCCACCACCTGACAACATATCCTGGCCTGGCCATATTTCTTATGGTGCTTGGCTTTAACTTAATTGGAGATGGCATGCGGGATGCATTAGACCCCCGTTCACGAAAACACAGGTAGGGAAGCAGCTTTAAATTCCCTTTTTATGAAGGAAGGTTAGGAATGGAATATCTGCTTAAAGTAGAAAACTTGAAAACAACTTTTTACACTGATGAAGCTATAATCAGGGCAGTTGACGGAGTTTCTTTCAATGTAAGGCCCGGAGAAGTAGTCGGCCTGGTTGGTG
>CAYYWR010000204.1:0-3799 GCA_964474145.1 uncultured Syntrophomonadaceae bacterium | reverse complement strand
ATTCTGACTAATATCATGGAAACTATCAGGGCAAATATAAAGGTAGCCAGCACTTCCTTCTTGCCTACACTGTTCACCAGAACTTTCCCCAGGCCAAACCCGCTCCGGGCGTAGTCGGCCAGGGGCATTGCTGCTACTACCGCCCAGCGGGACAATACAGGGGTAACCAGAAGCACAACGGGCAAAAATTGTGCACCGAAACTCTGTAAAAAAGTAAGCTTTAATAATAAAAGCAGAACAACTCCTATGACTCCAAAAGCTCCGGAATGACTATCCTGCATTATCTCCAGAGCTTTTTCCCTGGGAGCTCCGCTCCCCAACCCATCAACTGTATCCATAAAGCCATCCAGGTGAAGGCCTCCGGATAGTAAAACAAAAATAGCCAGTATAATTACTGCCCTGGCATCAAGGGGCACAAAAGCTTTTAATACGTAGTCAGAGGCTGCCAGAATTATGCCCATGATTAATCCTATCAGGGGATAGAAATAAACTGAATTTACCAGGTCGTTATTTTCTATAGGATCTTTGATATTTACGGGAATTCGAGTCAAGAACTGTACAGCTATTAAAAATGAGTTCATAAAAGTACTCCTCGCTACTGGCAGTGTATTGGTATTATTTTGCTACCCGTTTTTCCCAGTATTTCAGACTGAGAGATGGGCACAACAAGCTTTACTTGCTATACAAAAAGTCTTACTATTATCCCTGAAGCCAGGGCTATTACAGAAGTTAAATACATGAGTTTGACTGCAGCCGTTATATCCTGTGGTTCTATCTCCCTGGATTTTATACCCATGAGGGGCCTCCGGGAGGGAATACCTTGATAATAATTGGTGCCACCCAGTTGAATGCCCAGGGCGCCTGCCATCAAAGCCTCAGAATAGCCACTGTTAAGGCTGGGATGATTCCGGGCATCGGTTCTCAAAACCTTCCAGGCCCTTTTCCAGTTGAGGCTTACTTTGCCTGTGAGGTTCAGTAAGCCTGAAGAGACCAGCATTATTAGCGCTGTCAAACGAGCAGGTATATAATTAGCCAGGTCATCTAACCGGGCGGCTGCCCAACCAAAGTGCCTGTATTTTTCATTTTTATAACCCAGCATGGAATCCAGGGTATTTATGGCTTTGTAAACTATGGCCAGGGGCAAACCACCGATAAAAGCATAAAAAAGAGGAGCAGTTATGCCGTCTACTGTATTCTCGGCCACTGTTTCCACCGCTGCCCGGGAGAGCCCTCTCTCCTCCAGCTTGTTTGTATCCCTGCCTACGATTTCCCCGGCTCTTTTCCGGGCCAGAACCAGGTCTTCCCTCTGCAGGGCTTCAAATATATCCTGACCGGCTTTCCCCAATCCTTTAACAGATAAAGTTGATGCCAAAAGCCACAGATAAATAATGTAGTACAGGTATGAATGCACCAGGGAGGATAAGTAAAGTATCAGCAAGGTTACCCCCAGGGTAGCCAGGAGAACCAGCAAAACCAGTAAAGCACCCCTTTGAGTCACCCGGCGGGGAGATAATTTTGTTATGTGCAGGTTTTTCTCTAAAAACTCCACAAGCTTTCCTATAATTGCTACTGGATGGGGTATGCCCCGGGGATCACCTATTATTAAATCAATGACAAAAGCTCCGATTATTAAGAGCAACAACTCCATAAATTTTCACTCCTTCAAAATAATAAATTATGGCTATCCCTTTACTTTTAGAGGAATTCCACTTATCATAAAAATAACTTCCTCTGAGACTTCAGCCAGCATTTGATTTGCTCTTCCCAGGGCATCCCTGTAAATGCGGCTTAAAACATGCTCCGGCACCAGCCCCAGGCCAACTTCGTTGCTGACTATAATTGCTGAACAATCCAGTTCTTTTAAGCTTCCACACAGTTTTCTGGCTTCCTCCACAATGGCTACCTCAATCTCTTTTACTTTATTTCCCCGGGGCTCTTCCACTCCAGCTTTATCCATCAAGTGATTAGAAACCCAAAATGTAATACAGTCTATGAGGACAGCTTTAGTTCCCTGGGGCAGCCTGGATAAAGCATGGGTAATTTTCAAGCTTTCTTCCAGGGTTACCCAACCCGCCGGGCGGTCTTCCTGGTGGTCCTTAATTCTTTGAACCATTTCCCCGTCCACGGGAACAGCAGTGGCCAGGTAAACTATATTGCCCTGTTCACATTTGCCCAGCTCTCCAGGTTCTCCATAATTCATGGCTATTTTTTCTGCATAAGTACTTTTACCGCTTCTGGCTCCACCCGTCACCAGGATTATTTTTTTAGTCTTATTCACCAGTGCCGCCTCCCTGCTTTATTTATCGGTATTATCCCGGTATTTTACACAAGCCTCTACAAACCTGTGGGCAATAGCCGGATTGCTGTAAAAATGAAGGTGCACGTAAGAACCTAATACGTTTTTATAAAGGAGGCCGTCTTGCCTGTTCCCTTTATTGGGAAAGGAATACACAAATTTATCCAGCCCCTCTTGCTCCTCCAACCCTTCAAAATTAATTTCCGACCAGTGGAACTCATGCCCTTTTGTTTCTTCATCCTTCAGGGTTAAAAAGTTATCAATCCGGGTCCGGGCAAGGGCATATCCCAGGGCCTGTCTTTGGGAACACATAACCGCCGTACAGTCAAATAAACCAGCCAAAGGGTAAGTATTTCCTTCAAAGTCTTTTACTCCCCTGGTGAGATACATAAAGCCCCCGCACTCGCCATATACAGGCATACCCTCCCGGGCAGCTTTTTCAATACTTTTTCTCATGGAATCATTTTGGGAAAGCCGGGGAGCAAACATTTCAGGAAAACCTCCTCCGATATAAAGGCCGTGACAGTCCGGGGGAAGCCCCCTGTCCTCCAGCAGGCTTATTTCAACTATACTGGCTCCCCGGGCCTCCAGAAGTTCCAGGTTTTCCGGGTAATAGAAGGTAAAGGCCTCATCCTTTACCACTGCCAGGTTGCATCGGGGCTCAGCATATTCCCCGGGCATGGTAGGGTTATGGGGTAGCTTCAGGGAGGTATTATGGGAGAATAGATTTACCATCCTGTCTATATCCAGATATTTTTCGGCCATTTCCCCCCAGTGGTCCAGGAATTTTTCCAGTTCTTGCATTTCTGAAGTAGGTACCAGTCCCAGATGCCTTTCCGGCAGCTTTGTATTTTCTTCCCGGGGGAAATATCCCAGCACAGGTATATTAAGAGGCTCAACAGCTTTTTTCAGCAACTCATAATGCCTCTGCCCCCCCAGCCTGTTAAATATTACCGCTCCTATATTCAAGTCTTTTTCCAGCATCTTATATCCCAGCACCACTGCTGCGGCACTGCGGGCCATTTTAGAACCATCAACCACAAGGATAACTGGTGTCCCGGTAATCATGGCAATATGGGCAGTGCTTCCCTCTATGCTATCAGCAGAATAACCGTCATAAAGCCCCATAACTCCTTCAGTAAGGGCAAATCCCCCTTCCGGAGTGTTCCGGGCCATTACCTCTATTACCTGTTCAGGGGTTAACATCCACCCATCTAAATTGCGGGTATTCCGCCCGGAAGCCAGCGTATGGTATCCAGGGTCAATATAATCAGGACCTACTTTAAAGGGCTGAATATCATGGCCCCTTTTCTTCAAAGCCCTTATAAGGGCCGAGGTAATAGTAGTTTTGCCTACGCCGCTGTGGGTTCCAGCAATGATAAACCTTGACATTGTATCAGGCAATTTTGTACCTCCTAAGGAAGGATTTCATCTTAATAATCTTCAGTATTTAACATGTACTATAATCTTCAGGATTTAACATATCATTAAGCGTCAGTGCTT
>CAYYWR010000203.1:0-3800 GCA_964474145.1 uncultured Syntrophomonadaceae bacterium | reverse complement strand
TGTTTAGTTTTCAAAGAACAGTGCCCCTCAATCGGGCAAGAGTAATAATAACATAGGAAAATTTAATTGTCAAGTGCAAAGTCAAGGTCATAGGGGGTCAGGCTTGAATAATTCCCTTATTTAAGTATTTAAGATGCAGATATAAAAAAAAGCCTGAGCATAATAAGGGAATTATTCAAGCCTGACCCCCTCCTCACTTGGAAATTGTAAGTTTATCACGGTATCCGGCACTTCACCCTGGTAAATAGAATCAGCAATAGGAACCTGGGTGACTACTTCAGTAGCTGAAGACATCAGTGGGACTATCACCTGGACTTCGGCTTTTACATTTAAATATATTTTATGACGAGTCTGGTTTATCCCGGCTTCTTCAAAAACATCAACTATATCAGTATTTACCTTTCCTATGGGTAGCAAAACAACAGGTATTCTCGGACCTATATTAGCCAATATGTAGCTGCCTAAAGCCTGCCCAAGGGGAAGCTTTATAACTTCCCCCTGAAGAGCCCTTAAAGTTTCCTGAACCTCTAAAGTGGTGGAAGACATTATCCGGTTAACTTCCATAGTATTAATCTGAGCCATTAATATCCTATCATTATCATCCTTTTCAAGCTTTATCAAGTTATCATATATCATTTCTTCAGCTATTTCATCTCTTATTGCATTATTAATGGCTTCTGTGGCTAACATATCAGCATAATATGAAGCAGAAGCCATTATAGTAGGGCGAAGATTTTGCTCCATTAACATGAATAGTCGCATGATAGAAAAAATTAATAAAGCAATTATAAAAAAAACAACCTGCCTGCGGTTAATTTTTAAGGAGCGTCTCCTTTTAAACATATAATTCCCTCCACTATTATTCTATGCAGAGGGAACCAGCATGTGACAAAATAACACTTGTATATTTTTGTTGTATATCCAATATGTTCTAAAGCAAGCTTTACGCGTTCACCCTGACATATTTTCTCTTTCCTGCATTAATGATATCGCCATCCTGAACTTCAATTTCTTTATTGGAATCTAGAATCTTTTGACCATTTATCTTAATAGCTCCTTGCTTTATTAAGCGACGGGCTTCGCTGTTTGTGGAAACCAGACCAGTTTGAGTTAGTAACTTGATAATCCATATGCTGCTTTCTTCTACTTTAACTTCAGGCATGTCTGAAGGTATATCCCTTTGTTGAAATATACGCTGAAACTCCTTCTCTGCCTTAAGGGCATCTTCTTTCCCATAGTATAATGTTACCAGTTCTCTGGCCAATCTCATTTTAACATCCCGGGGATGCAGTTCCCCCTTTTCCAAATTCTCTTCTATTATATTAATCTCTTCTGCCTCAACTCTGGTAGCCAACCTGAAATAATCAAACATAAGTTTATCAGGTAAAGACATGGCTTTACCGTATATTTCGCCAGGGGGTTCATTGATGCCAATATAATTGCCCAGGCTTTTACTCATTTTCTGGACACCATCCAACCCAATAAGTATTGGCATGGTTAAAGCTACCTGGGGTTCCTGACCATATTCCTTTTGCAGATGTCTTCCCATTAGCAGGTTAAACTTTTGTTCTGTTGCTCCAAATTCAACATCGGCTTTAATTTCTATGGAATCATATCCCTGCATCAGGGGATAAAAGAATTCATGTATGCTTATGGGATAGTTATCCTTAAAGCGTTTGGAAAAATCATCCCTTTCCAACATCCTGGCAACTGTATGCTTGGATGCCAGCTCAATAACATCAACAAAGTTTAGTCTTTCCAGCCATTTGCTGTTGAACACCAGCCTGGTTTTATCCTTATCAAGAATCTTAAATATTTGATCCTGATAGGTTCTGGCATTAGACATTACTTCTTCATCGGTTAGCTGTTTTCTAGTTTCCGACCTGCCGGTAGGATCACCAATACGGCCAGTAAAATCACCTATAATTATAACTATATCATGTCCAAGGTCCTGAAATTCTTTAATCTTATGTAAAACCACGGCATGGCCTAAGTGAAGGTCCGGAGCTGAAGGGTCAAAGCCCAGTTTACCTACTAGAGGCTTTCCTTCTCTTAGTGATTTCTCTAATTTACTTAATAATTCTTCCTCTTGAATTATTTCTACGGTTCCAAACTTAATTACCTCAAATTGTTGTTGGGCATTCATTGAGTGTCTAAACCTCCTGATATATATTAAAAACACAGGTAATATTAAGCATTTTTCCAGAATAATTTTAACACAAGCCCTTTTTATTTGCAAATTAAGCCCAGCTTGTTTTACTGCCTGACTTAAAGAGTTTTTAGTGCTATAGGATTGGTATATGGCTTCACTATAATTTTAATATATGATATAATTCTATCAACCTATACTAAGGGTTAAGGGGGGTAATTTATGTCCAGGACAGAAGGACCGAACAAAAACAAAAAAAACAAAAAAACGGATAAGAAGAAGGTAAAAATAAAAAGGTCTGTAAAATTATTTTTTAGAACTTTTTTTATTCTGGCACTTTTATTTTTCTTCGCCTCTGCAGGATTAGGTCTTGGTGCAGTACTATCTTGTATAAAAGATGCTCCTGATTTTGACCCAAGGCACTTCAATCAACCTTTGACTTCACATTACTACGATTACCACAATAATGAAATAACTGCTCAACATGATGGTCATAACAGAATAGAAGTGCCCTTGCATGAGATGCCTGACCACTTACAGGAAGCTTTTATCGCTGTTGAAGACGAGCGCTTTTATGATCACATAGGAGTAAGCCCCAAAGACATATTAAGGGCTGTTTACAACAACCTGCGGAAACAAAGACTTACAGATCAGGGAGCCAGTACCATTACTCAACAGCTTATTAAAAATGCCTTTTTAACTCCGGAAAAAACCTTTCAAAGAAAAATACAGGAAGCCTGGATGGCTATAAGTATGGAGCAGGAATACAGTAAAAGAGAAATTCTTGAGTTCTACCTGAATATTATCTATTTTGGCCATCTAAATTATGGAGTAGAAGCAGCAGCACAAGATTATTTTGATAAAAGCATCAGCGAAGTTACCCTGGCAGAAGCAGCTCTTTTAGCGGGAATTCCTAGAAATCCTACCAAGTATTCTCCTCTTAGAAATTTTGAAGAAGCCAAGCTTCGCCAGGAAGTTGTTTTGAATAGAATGGTGGAATGTGGCTATATCAGCCACAATGAGGCAAGACGAGCCAGGGAGGAGCCTATTGAACTGGCAGAAGGAGCCGAAAGAACCTTTGAATATCCTCATTTCATGAATTATGTAGAAAGAGAAGCTGAGAAGATCTTAAGGGAATTAGATATATATGAAGACCCGGCACAGGCTTTAAACCGGGGAGGGTTAAAAATTTATACCACCCTGATTCCAGAAACCCAGCTAATGGTTGAAGCAGTAATTAACGATGAACAGTATTACCCTTCCACCGTAGAAGATGAGCAGGGCAAACTTCAGCCCCAGGCAGCCGCTGTACTGGCTGAACCAGAGACCGGTTACTTGAGAGCTCTGGTAGGAGGAAGAGATTACGGTCTTCACAATCAGGATTTAAGGTTTTTAAGCAGGCGTCAGCCAGGCTCTGCTATCAAGCCAGTTTTAGCTTATGCGCCTGCCATAGAAGAAGGAATTATCTTTCCCGGTACAGTTTTGGACGATGCTCCTATTACTTTAGGAAACCACTACTGGGAAAATTATGATAGAAGATTTAGAGGCCTTGTAACCATGAGACAGGCCCTTACCCATTCCTATAACATACCGGCGGTAAAAGCTTACTCCCAGCTGGGAACAGATAAAGGAATGGAATATGCTGAAAAGC
>CAYYWR010000202.1:0-3803 GCA_964474145.1 uncultured Syntrophomonadaceae bacterium | reverse complement strand
ATATTACCAGCAAAAAACAGGCTGAAGAAGAAGTGAAAATTCTCTCGGAAAGATTGCGCCTGGCTACAGAATCTGCAGACATAGGCATCTGGGATCTTGACCTGGCCAGTAACCAGTTGATCTGGAATGACGTAATGTATAAGCTTTACGGTATTTCCTCTGAAGACTTTTCCGGGGATTACCATGACTGGGCTTCATGCTTGCACCCGGAAGACCTGCCCGCAGCCCAGGAAGAATTTCAGATGGCTACCCGGGGTGAAAAGCCCTTTGACACGGAGTTCCGGGTTATCTGGCCAGATGGCAGCATCCGTCACCTCAAGTCCCACGCAGATGTTTTTAACATGCCAGAAACAAAGGCACCGCTGCGCATGATTGGCGTAAACTGGGATATCACAGAGCGAAAACAGGCTGAAGAATCCTTAAGGGAAAGTGAAGAACGGTTTCGGCGCATTTTTGATGAAGGCCCCCTGGGCATGGCCATCATCGACCTGGATTATTATTTCATACACACCAATGCAGAACTTTCCCACATTCTGGGGTATGCCCGGGAGGAAATACTCCAGCTGACATTTAAAGATATTACCCATCCCCAGGACATGCCGGCCAGCCTGGAACAAGTAGAAAAGGCCCTGGCAGGTGAAGCCAGCGGGTTTCAGATGGAAAAGCGCTATATCCAAAAAAATGGCTCCATAATCTGGGCAAACCTGACTGTTTCTTTAATCCGGAAAAATGACGGTAATCCCCTTTATTTCCTGGCTATGCTGGAAAATATTACAGATCGCAAGCAAATCGAAAGTCAACTGACGGCATATACAAGGGAAATAGAATTTAAAAATGTGGAGCTGGAAAACGCCCGGAACCTGGCCCTGGAGGCCTCCAGGGCCAAGTCGGATTTCCTGGCCACCATGAGTCATGAAATCCGCACTCCCCTTAACTCCATTATCGGAATGGCAGAGCTTCTGGCAGAGACACCCCTTGCCGAAGACCAGGAGGAGTACGTCAAAATATTTAAAAGAGCCGGTGAAAACCTCCTGAGCCTGATTAACGATATTCTGGACATTTCCAAGATTGAAGCGGGGCATATGAAACTGGAAAAAGTGGAATTTGACCTGGTGGAACTGTTAGAAAAAACAGCCGAGTTAATGGCATTCCGGGCCCATGAAAAAGGCCTGGAACTGGCATTACGCATTCTGCCGGACACCCCAGTTTTCTTGAAGGGAGATCCTGCCCGTCTGCGCCAGGTCCTGATCAACTTGATGGGCAATGCCGTCAAGTTTACTGAAAAAGGCGAAATCGTTCTGGTAGTGGAACCTGCCCGGGAAATGAAAGATAAGAATGCCGGGGATAATGCAAAAAAAGATTTTGTCCAGCTTCTCTTTTCTATTTCCGATACCGGAATAGGCATACCCAAAGAAAAGCAGGCAGCCATTTTTGAAGGCTTTACCCAGGTGGACTCCTCCACCACCCGGAAACAAGGGGGCACCGGTCTGGGGTTAACCATTTCCACTCGCCTGGTGGAAATGATGGGTGGAAGTATTAGTGTGACAAGCAGCGTGGGACTGGGAAGCACCTTTTCCTTTAATGTTCCCTTTGAAACCAGTGCCAGGCAAGACAGGACTTTCAGCGAAAAAATTCCCGCCCTGAACCTGGAGGAGGTAAGGGTCCTAATCGTGGATGACCACAGCATAAACCGGATGATCTTACGGGAAACCCTGGATGTAAAAAAAGCCAGGATAAAAGAGGCAGAGAACGGAAAAGCCGCTTTATCAGAGCTTAAAAAAGCTGCTGACACAGGAAAGCCATACCAGCTTCTGTTGCTGGACTGCATAATGCCTGAAATGGATGGATTACAGGTTGCAGAGTTTGTTAACAAAAATATGCCTGAACTATCGATAATTATGCTTTCTTCAGATATGATGTGCCGGGAAAAGGTAAAACAAAGATCTATAAAGCTGGATGGTTTTTTACTTAAGCCAGCAAAAAGACAGGATCTGTTTAACGCCATTGCCCGGGCCCTGGACCAGAAAACAGAAAAAGCAGAAACCCCGGAGGATGAAATTATAATAACCGACAAAGCAAGTAAAAAGGCAGAAACAGAAACAGAAGAAGATGAGGAAAGCAAGGCGCAGGAAAAAATGCAAGAGTTGCAGATAAAAGAAAAGTTGGCGGAAAAAACAACTCCCGAACATAAGCATTATTCGCCCGGGAAGGATCCAAAGGGTGAATCCTCAAAAATAGCTGCCGAACATAAAGAGTTCCCTGACAAGGAAGAGAAAATGAAGATTTTAATGGCGGAGGATAATGTAGATAACCGCCTCCTGGTTAATGCATATTTGAAAAAATACCCCTACCACCTGGAATCGGCAGAAAACGGAGCAGAAGCTCTGGAAAAATTCAAAAACAACCACTATGACCTGGTCCTGATGGATATCCAGATGCCCGTTATGGACGGCTATACGACAACCCGGGAAATCCGCAAATGGGAAGAAAAAAAAGGTTTGGACCCCGTCCCCATTATTGCCCTGACTGCTTATGCTTTGAAGGAAGAAATCCAGAAAGCCCTGGATGCAGGCTGCAGCGCACATGTTGCCAAGCCTGTGAAAAAACAAACCCTGCTGGATACAATATCCCGGCACACAGCAAAAGAAGAAGAGCGGGAGACATAACAGTAAGCGGGAAGCGGGGAGCGGGGAGTAGGGAGCGTTGAGCGGAGAAAGATTTACCCCTGGCCCAATTCCTCCATTTCCTGAGCACGGAAGCAGTGTTGGGGGCACAGCTCTTTCCACTTTTCCTCCATTTCCAGGTCTTTAGTAAGGTAGTCCCGCTCTATACGACCATCCATCAGCTCGATAACCCGGTCACACTCAGCAGCACTGTGTCGATCATGGGTAACTACAATAAAAGTAGTATTGAACTCCTGGTTTATCTCCCGGAGAAGTTCATTTACCTCCATCCTGGTTTTACTGTCCAGGCTTCCGGTAGGTTCATCCGCCAGGATTATCTGGGGACGATTGATCAGGGCTCTTGCTATGGCAATACGCTGCTGCTGCCCGCCTGATAAATCAGTAGACTTGTTGTAAATGCGGTCAGAAACCCCTACCCGGTCTATAAGCTCCCGGGCCAGATCCATCATCTCTGAAGAAGGCTTGCCGTGGGCAAGCCAGTGGGGAATCAGCACATTTTCTAGAGCGTTAAACTCGGGAAGCAGGTAGTGAAACTGAAAAATAAAACCCAGGGTCCTGCTGCGAAATTTTGCCAGTTCATCATCGCCAAGTGCAGTCAGGTCTTTTTCATTTACATAAATTTTCCCGCCGGAGGGACGGTCCAGGGTACTGATAATGTTCAGGAGAGTGCTTTTACCCGAGCCCGACTGGCCTATGATAGCCGTATACTCCCCGGCCTGAAAGGACAGGTCAATATCCTGGAGCACTGTAGTCTTTACCGCTGTCCCGTAAACCTTGCTTATATCTTTTAAGTCAATCTGACTAGCCATTTTTAATCACCTCTATAGTATTTAACCGGGCTGCCCGGCGAGCCGGCAGAGCAGCCGCCGCCATCCCCGACAGGGTAGCTATTCCCACGGAAAAGAGGAAAATACCCGGGCTTATACTCACGGGGAAAAGGGGTTCTCCCACTTCGGTGCGGACAAAGAAGAAAAACGTCCAGACCAGGGAAACACCCAGGGCTGAACCCAGGAGGGAGCCGGCAAACCCCAAAATAGCCCCCTGGATCAAAAATATACGGCTAACCCCGGAGGTTTTAATCCCCAGGGCTTTTAAAATACCTACCTGGCGGGACTTCTG
>CAYYWR010000201.1:3233-3825 GCA_964474145.1 uncultured Syntrophomonadaceae bacterium | reverse complement strand
CAGGTTAATATTGTGGCAGCCCTGTTCCTGCAGATAAAGCATCATTCGGGCAACCCCTTCTCCGGTAACCTTTTCCCCGTGCAGGCCGCAGCTTATGTCGTAGTTCTGACAGAAAACACATCTCAGGTTACAGTAGGAAAAAAATATTGTGCCTGACCCCCTTTGTCCCACCAGGGGCTTCTCTTCGCCAAAATGGGGGGAGAAACTGGCCACAACCATATCCCTTCCGGTCCGGCAGAATCCAACCTCCCCCTCCAGGCGGTTAACCCCACATTCGTGGGGGCAGATATCACATTTTTCCAGCCTCTTCATGCCTTCTTCTACCCGTTTTTTTAGTTCTCTCTTTTCCAAAAGCTTTATATAACCAGCTTTAAAACTCATTTTGGTTACCTCCAAAAAAATTATTATTATTAATATCTGTTTTCTGTCTTTTTTTACATATCATCATATCTACATATCTACATATCTGCATAATTTATGTTTGCACACTACTGTAGCAAATAATGCAACTGGCACCATCCATGGGAGTCGATATATACTCTTATATCTATTTTAATATATTTATGATATTATTTCTACAGAAGGTAACCAT
>CAYYWR010000201.1:0-3223 GCA_964474145.1 uncultured Syntrophomonadaceae bacterium | reverse complement strand
AATTATTCTTATGAAAATTTTATTTATATAAAGGATATTTTATATTGTAAAAGAATATATAGTGTGGGAATGGCTTTGCAAAACACAAAACCCCAAAATATGTCTATAGCTGCTGTAAAATATTAGCTTTATCTATATACAGTTATAGCATGAAAGGAGACAAGAAAAATGACCAGTAATAAAAAAGGGCACAGGGTACAGTCTGTAGAAAGAGCGCTGCTCCTTTTGGAGATACTATCTGAAGTAGGCAAACCTGTATCTTTAAGCGAGTTGACGGAAAAGGCATCTCTTAACATCAGCACGGTTCACCGCCTGCTGCATACCCTTATGTCCAGCCACTTTGTGGAACAGGATTTAAACAATGGAAAGTACAGATTGGGACTGAGGATGTTTGAGATTGGAAGCAAGGCCCTGTATAATTTAGATGTCCGTCAGGTAGCAAAACCTGATCTTCAAGAAATGGTTGATAAATGCAACGAAACAGTGAACCTTGCTATTCTGGAGCAGGGAGAAGTTGTTTATATTGAGCAGGTAGAATCCACAAATATGATTAAAATGTTTGCCCGGGTGGGAAGCAGAGGGCCTGCTCATTGCACGGCTGCTGGTAAGGCCTTGCTGGCCCATGTGAAAGAAGCGGACCTGGATAACATTGTATCTAAAAAGGGGTTGCAGAAGTTCACAGAAAATACCATAACTGATCCTGAAAAATTAAAAAGTGAATTAAAAAAAATTAGAGAACAGGGATATTCTCTGGACTTAGAAGAGATGGATGAAGGGGTAAACTGTGTGGCTGTACCTATAAAGAATTTTGAAAACAGAGTAATAGCTGCTATAAGTGCTTCTGGCCTGGCTACCCGTATAACTCAGGAGCGTCTGGAGAATTATCTTATAAAAGACTTAAAAGAAACAGCCCTGAAGATATCATTAAATCTGGGCTACAGGTATGATATGTCTGACAAAAAAGAAGGTTTGCTTGAAGGGCTAATGGAAGAGGAATAAGTCAGCTAAAATCAGCTAAAGGATAAATACAAATCATAATCAGTCAAGAGGTGAAATATAGTATATTAGAAATATACTAAATGGAGTGAGAAAATGAACGCTTTAAAATCTATTGCCCTGCTAGATTCAGGAGTTGGAGGGTTAACTGTAGTTAAGGAAATACTTAAACAGCTTCCCAATGAAAGAATCGTTTATTTTGGTGATACGGCCAGGATGCCCTATGGCCCCAGACCGCACCAGCAGGTAAGAAATTTTGCCATGCAGATTATTGACTTCTTGCAGACCCAGGATATTAAGCTGGTTATAGTAGCCTGTAATTCAGCCAGCGCTGCCGGACTTTCCTGGTACCAGGAAGATGTAGTTCTCCCGGTAATAGGAGTGATAGAACCTGGTGCCAGAGCTGCCCTGGAGCATACTAAAACCAAAAGAATAGGGGTTATTGGTACCACCGGCACCATAAATAGCCAGGCTTATGATAGAGCTATTATAAAAATAGACCCTGAGGTTAAAGTATTCAGCCAGGAGTGTCCCCTTTTTGTATTAATTGTAGAGAATAATCTAATTGGCACCCGGGAAGCAAAAAAAGTTGCTGAGGAATACTTGAGACCTCTTAAGGAGGCAGGCATCGATGCTTTAATTCTGGGATGTACCCATTATCCCCTTCTTAGTGAGGTTATTCAGGAGGTGGTAGGTCCGGAAGTTAAGCTTATAAGTTCTGCCCAAGAGACAGCCCGGGAGGCCAAAGAAATATTAACAAATAATGACCTGCTTAACTCCAGCAGGGATAATACCTGTCATCACAGGTTCTTTGTAAGCGCTTCCCCCAAAACTTTTGTAGAAATAGGGGAGAAGCTGATAGGCATGAAGGTAAAGGCTTATCAGGTAATAATGCCTTAAAAATAAAAACACTTCCGTTATTATAAGTAAAAATTATGGAATTATTTTCTTATTAAATGTATATATATTTAATGAAAGAATAATTTTAATAACGGGGGTGTTTTAAAATGTACAGGAAACATATAAAGTTTCTAGTTATCTTGCTGGTTATCACTATGTTTGTTGTGCCGGGCTGTAAATTTTTTGATTCTAATGACGATGTACAGATGGAAAATGACTTTGAAGAAAACGGTGAATATGGTGAGTATGAAGGTGAAGATCTCAGGGATACAGTATTTTATTATCAGTACGGGCAGAAGTATATTGTCCCGGTAGTGATAAGCGTTCCCTGGACAGAAGGCATAGCCAGGGCTACGATTGATTCCCTGGTAAGCAGCCCTCAGGTAGAATCCATCCTGGAGGGAACCGGCCTGCAGGCGCCACTACCTTCAGGAACAGAAGTGATCGGTTTAACTATCAGGGATGGCCTGGCAAGGATTGATTTTACGGAAGATGTTTTGGATGTAAGGGAAGGGTTGGAAAGGAGTGTTTTGAATTCAATAATTTATTCCTTAACAGAATTCGAAACGGTGGATGAGGTGGAGATAATGGTAGAAGGTCATTGCCTGGAGGAGTTTCCAGAGGGGGATAGCTTAGAACAACCCTTGAACAGGAAGGATATTAATTTAGAAATATCCGATGAGGTTGAGGATCTGGACCTGGAGGATACAGAGAAAGTAATGGTATATTATTGTGGCTGGGGGGAAGAAGGAATATCTCTAATTGTGCCTGTAACAAGGGTTGTGAATCGGGACTCAGACTTGATGGAAAAGGCTCTCCAGGAGCTTATAAAGGGACCCAGGGCGGGAACGGACCTGTATTCTGACATCAGCCCGGCAGTTAAAGTCAACAGCTTAACAGTAGAAGAAGGGCTGGCCACAGTAGATTTCACAGAAGAGTTTTTAGATTTTGATGGGGGCATTACTGCAGAGGAAAATATGCTGAAGCAGGTAACACTTACTTTAACCCGCTTTCCAGATGTGGAGGAAGTTCTTATTCTGGTTAATGGACAGGAGCCTGAACTGAGCTGGGGGCAGCCCTTGAGGGCTCCTGACATGATAAATAACCTGTAAGCATTTTTTACTGTCTGTTTTGGCATTCAGGCTGATAATAGAAGTGTTTCCAGGGGAAAGTATCCGGTAGTATTGTAGTATTGTAGTATTTTTGTATTATAGAAGTGACTTTATGGTCACAGGATGATGGAGCAGTTACAGGGGAAGGCTGTGATGTGGAAGCCTTTCCCTGGCCAACAGGGACCAAGCTATAAGCTATAAGCTATAAGCTATAA
>CAYYWR010000200.1:1431-3828 GCA_964474145.1 uncultured Syntrophomonadaceae bacterium | reverse complement strand
TCCAGAAGATGGGTTAAAGTTTTGCCCGCCTTCTCCCTTATAACGGCAACAGCCTGGTCATCATACCCGGTGGGTTGAATGTTAATGATAGCCAGTTTTTTTGCATGGGAGGGTATCTGGCTCACCGGGAAAACAGTCAGGCTGCTTCCCACTACCAGGAGAAAATCACAGCTTTTTTTTACAGCCTGGTAGGCCTCTTCGTAATCAAGGGACATGGGATCTCCAAACAACACTATATTAGGCCTTAAAGGATGATTACACTCCCGGCAAAGGGGAGGGATAATATCCTCCTCAATTTGAGAGGATATTAATTCCAGAGGATACTCCCTGTCACAAATTACACATAAGCATGTCCTGGTGTGACCGTGGACCTCCCACACTTTCCGGGAGCCTGCTTTATTGTGAAGTCCATCAATATTTTGGGTTATTATGCCCTTTAAGTAGCCCTTTTCCTCCAGCTCTGTCAGAGCAAGGTGCCCCTTGTTGGGTTGTGCGGATAAAAGATTGGCAAAACGAGGATAAACCACCTTATAAAAGGTTTCCGGGTCTCTTTTTAATACGCTGGTAGTAGCATATTCCATGGGGTCGATTTTTTCCCACAAACCGGTACCAGGTGATCTGAAGTCAGGGATTCCGCTTTCTGTGCTTATCCCTGCCCCCGTCAAAACATAAAAACTTTGAGCTTTTTTTATACTGCTGGCTATAACCTGCAGACTGTCCCTGTATTCCACTATATTTTCTTCTCCTCTCTTTCCTTCTCCTTCTATTTCTCCATCCTGAATCTTATTATTCCTATACTCTAAACTCCTATATTCTAATCTTCTATTCATCCATTCCAAAAGTGTCCAGAGGATACATTTTACTATTTTTGTCTGGATCTTTTTTTAAATATCTTATCCTGGGCCATTTTAGATGCCAGCATTAAGGCCTCTTTGCGGTTTTTTATCTTTCCCTCTACCTGGGCTTCTGAAATTTTTTCTAGCAGATAACCTACCTCCGGAGAAGGTTTTATTTGTAAAGCTTTAGTAATATCACTTCCATTTACCAGTTTTGGTGGGGACACAAAAGATTCTTTTTTAAAATAATACTTGTTATACATTTCCTGAATAAAATCTTCGTAAGGTTTTATTTCCTCTGTGTGACCACTGGCTTTTCGTTTGGCCGTAAAATCCGCCAGGGAATGTAAAAGAACCTCTACCGAGTCTCTGCCAGCCTTGTTGAAAAACCGGTAAAATGCTTTGGGCCCGGCATTCTTTGCTACATTAAGTTGCAGGGGGCGCATATGCATTTTCATAAATGTTTTTGCTGTTTTAATCTCTGCAGCGCTTAGCTTGAGAAAATCTCCATAACTATCAATATAACTAATCCCTTCCTTCTCATGCCCATGGAAAACTATTCTTCCGGTATCCAGCATTCTTTTAGTTTTAATTTTTCCTGCGTCATGGAAGAGGACAAAAAATTTTAAAAGCTGCTTTCTGTTTCTCCCCGGAATTATCTCCTCCCCCAGTTGTCCTTTTAATTTCGAAGTAACCTTGGAAGTAAAGGGAGGGCATTTAATATAGCCTTCTAAATCCTGGTAAGTTCTCATACAATGGTTCCAGACATCCTCCCCATGATAATAATTCTGTTCTGTGCTCCGCATTTTATTGATTTCCGGAAAGAGCTCTGTTAGCAGTCCCAGTTCCTCCTCCAGAAGCACTATCCACCTGTAAGAATCATCTATTTCAAATATTCTCCATAGTTCGTCCCTTATCCTTTCCCCGGAGGAATCTTTTATTAAAGAACGTTGAGAAATAATGCCTTTCCTTGTGCTTTCCTCCAGAGTAAAATTAAGATGGGCACAAAGCCTGGCAGCTCGAAGTAAGCGCAGGGGATCCTTGAAGTAAATGCCAGGAGAAACAGCCCTGATTATTCCCTCCTGCAGGTCATTTAACCCGTTAAATGGATCTATTGCCTTTTCCCTCCATAAGGAAGAGCACAGGTATTCCCTCAAATCAAGAGCAAAGCTGTTTACGGTAAAATCCCTTTCTGCCAGGTCTTCATTCAGGCTGTTACCTTTTAGACTGGTCAGGTCTATACATAAGGTCCCTGCTGAAAAAGTCTCTGGCATTAAATCTTCTTTTTTTATTGCTATACGAAAGACTCCTTCCTCCCTGTCCAGGATTACCAGGGAGCCCTTCAGTTCACTGGCTGCTTTTTGGGCGAAGGGTCCGGCTTCTCCTTCTACTATTAAGTCTATATCAAATATTTCTTCTTCTTTCCCCTTTTCCCTTCCTTCACTCTTTTCTTTTTCAAGGAACAACCAGCGCAGGCAGCCCCCTACCATGTAAAGCTGCACTTTTTCTTTTTGTGCTATAGACGCTATTTTGTTAAGTATTATATCCACATTATCACCTC
>CAYYWR010000200.1:0-1331 GCA_964474145.1 uncultured Syntrophomonadaceae bacterium | reverse complement strand
AGATACTTTAACTAAAAGAATGTTGTTATTATTACATTTTAACTTATCCTTCTCATTTATAACACAAAAAAAAGTTACTATCAGTTTCATTTTTTTCCTGTAGTAAAAAATCAAGAGTGAAATACTGTAGATTTGCTAAAGGCAATATTTATTAATACAGGGGTACTTTTATCTGTTGCCCGGGGTAGATAACAGGACACTTGAGGTCATTTATTGTTCTGATTTCAAATACCAGGGACCTGATATCCTTACCATGGCTGTTGCTGGACCTGGCAACACCCCATAAGGTGTCTCCTTCTTGCACGGTTACTGTTATGTATTCATTTTGGGTTCTTGTTATCCTGCCGGTATCATTAAAACTATAACCCAGGGATACAGAAAGAAGAAACAAAACAATTACTACTAAAAAAATAATTAGCCTGTCTTTTTTCAATTTAATTTTCATATTGCTTCTGCCTCCTTCCAGGAAGGATTGGTGGAACGATTGTTTGCTGTTAGTAAGCGTAACACAGAACTTTTGTTCCTGTCAATAGTATTTTAGAAAAAATTCGAACCCTAGTTTGCCAAATATATGTTTTAATGTTATAATACTAAATGAAAGTCCATAAAATATATATGCGAGGTGAAATACATTATGCTTGAGCATCTTACCCCAAGGCAGGAAGAGATACTTAGTTTTATTAAAAGCGAAGTTTTTAGCAAGGGATACCCTCCTTCTGTTCGGGAAATTGGAATAGCTGTAGGATTAAGCTCCAGTTCTACTGTTCATGCCCATTTATCTCAACTAGAAAAAAAAGGTTATATTAGAAAAGATCCCACCAAGCCCCGGGCCATTGAACTACTAGAAGACCAGGATTATTTAATATCCAGGGATATATCTTCAGTTCCCGTTGTAGGAAAAGTTAATGCAGGGCACCCTATCCTGGCAGAAGA
Source organism: uncultured Syntrophomonadaceae bacterium (assembly GCA_964474145.1). Classification (GTDB taxonomy): domain Bacteria; phylum Bacillota; class Dethiobacteria; order SKNC01; family SKNC01; genus PWHX01. The sequence continues at coordinate 398 of CAYYWR010000200.1, read as the reverse complement.
AAATATTATAGAATACTATCCCCTGCCTAAAAGGTTGGTTCAGGACAATACTGTATTCATACTGACAGTAGAAGGTGAAAGTATGATTAAGGCAGGAATAATGGATGGAGACTATGTAATCGTGAAACAACAGTCAACAGCCAGCAACGGAGATATTGTTGTTGCTTTAATTGAAGACGAGGCAACTGTAAAAAGGTTTTACAAGGAAAAAGAATGCATCCGCCTTCAACCGGAAAATGACTTCTATGATCCTATATTATGTAAAGATGTTAAAATTTTAGGCAAGATGATTGGCCTTTTCCGCAAGCTGTAAATTACATCCTACAAATATAAATCCGGCCGCTCTCCGAGAGCGGCCGGATTTATATTTGTATCTCCTTTTTTACTTTATTTTATAT
>CAYYWR010000199.1:0-3878 GCA_964474145.1 uncultured Syntrophomonadaceae bacterium | reverse complement strand
AGGAAGATAATTTTTGGGGGATCGGCCAGGGACCCTGTGGGCCTTGCTCTGAACTTTACTATGACCTGGGTTTCCAATATGGCTGCGGCCGCCCGGACTGCCAGGTTGGTTGTGATTGTGACCGGTTTGTGGAAATATGGAATCTGGTCTTTACCCAGTATGATAAAGACGGGGAAGGTAATTACCATACCCTGGAAAAGAAGAATATAGACACCGGGGCAGGCCTGGAAAGAATGGCCATGGCCCTGCAAAATGTTCCGTCATTTTATGATATAGACATAGTAAGGCCTATCCTGGATTACTTTATACGTTTAACTGGCGTAAAATACGGGAGCAGTGACAATGAAGATACTTCCTTAAGAATAATAACAGAACACCTGCGAAGCATTGTTTTCATGGTGGTTGATGGTGTTCTTCCCTCTAATGAGGGCAGGGGTTATGTCTTGAGGCGGATAATCCGAAGAGCTTTTCGTCATGGGCGCCTCCTGGGCCTGGAACAGCCCTTTCTTCATGAAGCGGCACCCCTGGTGGTAGATATAATGAAGGATGTTTACCCGGAACTGCAGGAGCGGGAAGAATATACGGTAAAAGTAGTTGAGCTGGAAGAAGAGCGCTTCCAGGCAACACTGGAACAGGGCTTAAACATCCTGAGCTCCCAAATCTCCCGGCTGGAGGGAGAAGGGGAAAGGGTTTTCCCCGGGGAAGTGGCTTTTAAGCTTTACGATACTTTTGGCTTTCCCCTGGACCTGACCAGGGAAATAGTAGAAGAGAGGAACTTTCAGCTGGAGGAAGAAGGTTTCAAGAAGTGCCTGGAGGAACAAAGGGAAAGGGCCCGGGCAGCCCGGGAAAAGCAGGAGGATATTATTCTAAAGGGAGACATTGAAAATTTAAAAGATAAAACTACAGAGTTTACAGGATATGAAAAAAAGGAGACCCGGGGAGAACTCCTGGCCATCTTTGATGAAAACTCCCTTTTAAACAAAGCTAAAGAGGGACAGGAGGTAAATTTAATACTGGACAGGACTCCATTTTATGCTGAAAGCGGTGGACAGGTGGGAGACCAGGGATTTATCGAAACTGAAAAAGCTGGTGTAGAAATAAAAGATACCAGGTATGGTCCCTTCAATCTGGTGTTGCATAAGGGAACAGTTGTCAGGGGAGAAATAAATACAGGGGAAATGGTTCAGGCCCGGGTGGATAAGGATACCAGGGAACATATTTGTAAAAACCATACGGTTACCCATCTCTTGCATAGAGCACTGAAAGAGGTCCTGGGAGAACATGTTAACCAGGCAGGCTCCCTGGTAAGTGCTGACAGACTGCGCTTCGACTTTACCCATTTTGCTCCCCTGAGGCCTGAAGAGATTGTACAGGTTGAAGAAAAAGTTAACCAGAAAATATGGGATAGTATTTCTGTGGAGGTAAAGGAAGCTACCTTAAAGGAGGCAAAGGAAAAGGGGGCCCAGGCCCTTTTTGAAGGAAAGTACCATGAAGCAGTAAGGTTGGTAGAAGTTGGGGATTACAGCCTTGAGCTTTGCGGAGGCACCCACGTAAAATCTACCGGTGAAATAGGCCTGTTTAAAATCATTGCTGAAAGCGGCATAGGAACCGGGCTGCGGAGGATAGAAGCCCTTTCCGGCCCGAAAGCCTATAAGTATTTAACAAAAAAAGAAGAAGTGCTGGAAAAGGTATCCCGGGAGTTAAAAGCTAAAGAAGAGCAGGTTTTGTCCAGGCTGGAATCCCTGATTAATTCCCATAAAGAACTGGAAAGGGAAAACCAAAGGCTACTGCAAAAACTGGCGTCTTCAAGGGCAGGAGATCTTTTAGAACAGGTTGTTACTGTTAACGATATACCTGTTCTGGCAATCCAGGTTGATGCTACAGATATGGATGGGCTCCGCTCTATGGCCGACCAGCTAAGGGATAAAGTAAAGTCCGGCGTTGTAGTACTGGGGGCAGCCCGGGGGGGTAAGGTTTTTCTGGTTTCCATGGTTACAAAGGACTTGATCGAGAAGGGATTGCATGCAGGTAAAATCATAGGTGAAGTGGCCAGAGTAGCCGGTGGTGGTGGCGGTGGAAGGCCCGATATGGCACAGGCAGGGGCAAAGGAGGAAAGCAAACTGCCGGAAGCTCTGGAAAAAACCACAGAAATTGTAAAAAAACTCACCGCTTAAAAATATTTTAAAACTAAATTTTATAATATTAGAGGATTATATTTCCTCCTGGAGAAGTATTTATTATTACCTCAAGACAAAATATAAGAGGGGTGACGTAATGAAAGACTCCTTTGAACAGACCATGAAATTTAAAGTAAAAGCAGATGAGGAAATTCTCGAAATTAGAGACATAATGAAACAGGTTCATGAGTCTTTAAGGGAAAAAGGCTATAACCCAATTAATCAAATTGTGGGGTATATGCTTTCGGGAGATCCTGCTTATATCACCAGCTACAATAATGCCCGCAGCCTGATAAGAAAAGTTGAGAGGGACGAACTTTTGGAAGAGCTGGTGAAAAATTACCTGAGCAATATCCAGAAGGAGTAAGCTTTGTGGAATACAGGAGCTTAGGAAATACAGGCATTAAAGTATCCAGGCTGTGCTTTGGAACCCTGACAATTGGCCCCCTTCAAGCTGGATTAAGTATAAGGAAAGGGGCCTGTCTCATTAGAGATGCCTGGGAAAAAGGTATTAATTTTTTTGATACCGCCCAAACATATAATAACTATCAGTATCTTTATGAAGCTTTTAAAGGACTTTATCCTAAACCTGTTCTGGCAACCAAGTCTTATTCCTATAGAAAAGAAGACATGGAGTCAAGCTTGAGGTCAGCCTTAAAAGATATGGGTCTTGAGGTTATAGATATTTTTTTGCTTCATGAACAGGAATCGGAAATGACTATCCAGGGGCATTATCCGGCGCTGGAATACCTCCTGGAAGCAAAAGAAAAAGGGTATATAAGGGCTGTGGGTATATCCTGCCATACAGTAGCGGCAGTCAGGGGGGCCTTAAGGTTCCCAGAGATAGATATTATACACCCCATGGTCAACATGAAGGGAATAGGCATTAAAGACGGCACCCTGGAGGAAATGATAGAGGTCCTGGAGATTGCCTCCCAAAAGAAAATAGGCATATATGCTATGAAGCCCCTGGGAGGGGGGCACTTGATAGAAAATCATGAAGAAGCGTTAAACTTTGTTTTATCCCTGAATCTCTTGGACTCCATTGCTGTGGGCATGCAATCAGAGGAGGAGTTAATTGTCAATAGAGCTATATTCTCTGGGGAACCGGTTCCTGATGAATATAAAGAAAAAGTCAATACCAAACCCCGCAAGCTTGTCATAGGAAGCTGGTGTGAAGGTTGTGGTGAATGTGTCATTCACTGTCCTCAAAAAGCCTTACAATTAGAAGACGGTAAAGCTTTCGTGATAGAAGAAAAGTGTACCTTTTGTGGGTATTGTGGACCTCATTGTAAGGAAATGTGTTTAAAAATATTTTAACATAGAGGGCTTTTATATGAGAGTTATGGCTTTAGATGTAGGAGAAAAAACTATAGGTGTTGCCGTTAGTGACCCCACCGGGTTAATTGCCCAGGGAATCCAGATAATAAAGAGAAAATCTATGAAAAAGGATTTTAATATCATAAAAGAACTGGCGGCGCAATATGAAGTACAGGAAGTTGTTATAGGGTTGCCGCTAAACATGAACGGCACAGAGGGAGTTCAGACTGAAAAAGCCAGGAAATTTGGTCAAAAGCTTCTTTCTCACCTGGAAATGCCTGTAGTTTACTGGGATGAGCGCCTCACTACCATGGCTGCTGAAAGAATGCTGATTGAAGAGGCGGATTTGAGCAGGGCAAAAAGAAAAAAAGTTATTGATAA
>CAYYWR010000198.1:0-3884 GCA_964474145.1 uncultured Syntrophomonadaceae bacterium | reverse complement strand
TCCCTTTTTACTGGAAAAGCGCCCATGTACCTGATTATCCTTCCAAAAAGAAAGTACTGGAACAGCTCTTCTTTAGCCATGGCATAGACTTTTCTGTGAATTAAAGATCCTATAAGGGGAGGGTCCCACCAGCTAGTATGGTTTGAACAAATGATTACGGGACCTGTTGAGGGAATATTATCAAGCCCGGTTACCTGTACTGAAAATAATATTTTATAAACCAGCCTGAATATTGCTTTTATCAGTTGGATTATCATCTCTACACTCCGTACTGAGTTCTACCTGCTCTTGGCTGATTGACCTTTTTCAACATTTCCTGAATCACTTCTTCAATATTCATATGTGTTGTGTCTATTAGAACTGCATCCCTGGCAGCAATTAGAGGATCTATTTCCCTTTCTTTATCTATTTTATCTCTCATGGCTATTTCCTTTTTCACATCTTCTAAGGTTATGTGACATCCCTTTTCCTTAAGCTCAAGATATCTTCTATGTGCCCTTGACTCCAGTGAAGCAGTTATAAAAAATTTGAAATCTGCTCCGGGAAGCACCTTTGTGCCAATATCTCTGCCATCCATAATGACACCGCCGTTTACAGCAATTTCTTGCTGCCTGGCAACCAGTTTTTCCCTGGCCTCCGGAACCCTGGATACGATAGATACTTTATCATTAACTGCAGGGGCTCTAATTTCCCGGGTTACATCTGTGCCATTAATATAAACAAGGTTAGCCCCTTCAGGTCCGGCTTTGATATCAATATTAATTAAAGCAGCAAGCTTAATTATTTCTTCCGGGCTTTCAAAGTCGACGTTATCTAAAATAGCCTTCCAGGTTAAAGCTCTATACATGGCCCCTGTGTCCAGATATTTCAGACTTAGCCTGGAAGCAACCTCCCGGGCAACAGTGCTTTTACCTGCCCCCGCCGGGCCATCTACTGCTATATTAATATCCTTCAAATCTTCCCACCTCCGAAAACCTGCACAATTAATATATCTTTAAGTATTTCGCTAAATATTTCTCTAAATATATCATATTTCCTCTTGAAATATAGAATAAATCCTTCAGGAAAAATTAATATCATAACAATAAAACAAACAACACACTCAGGTGTTGTTGAGGTCCATCAGGTCATTCCTTAACTTTTGTGCTTCCTTTAGATATACGTGTTTGATTTCATTTTGCCTCAGGTTAGTATTGATATGCAAAAGAACCCTTATGCACTTGGGCATGGAATCCTTCACATCTATCTCTACAGCACAAAGCATAGGTACTTGTCTCCAACCCAATTCCCTGGCAGCCAGGGCGGGGAAAACAGCATCCAGATCCGGAGTCATGGTCAAAAAAATACTACATATATCCTCTGTGTTAAGGTTGTTTGCTTCCATTATACTCAGCAGAAGATTTTTTGTCTCTTTAATTATCAGGTCTTTCTCATTTTCCTCTACGTTTACAGCACCTCTAATGCCTCTAACCCAGCTACCCAACAACGTCAACTCCTAATTGCAATAATCCCTAGTTCAAATAATACATTATTTTTTCTTTATTGGCAAGTCTTTTTCAATTATCCTGTGTTTTCGACATGACTTTTCAGGCACTATTTGTTTTTATTCCTGGATAGCCCACCCCAGCAGTTCCACTGTTCCGTTGGTCACTACCCGGACCCCGGACAGAGCAGGCATTATTTCCGGCGAGGCCTCTTTCACATAAACTTTTACCGGGTAATCATATTTTTTTCCATCGATTTCAATCATATCTCCGGGACTTACCTTGATTTCTGCTTCTGAATTATCAAAACTGCATACTTTTTCAGTATTAATTAAGACTTTTAGCTGGGAAACAGGCTCTTCATTTTCCGTGGCCAGCACCAGGCTGTAATCCTCTTCACTTCTATCTGCATAAGAAAAGGCAGGTTTTTCTCCCTGTTGATCATAAGATGTACCCTCCCTCCGGTCTACTGCCGATAAGAAGGTTCTTATATTTTCATTGGTCATAACAATCTGGCTTACTATAAGGAGGAGTAAAAAAAATATAGCCAGTTTAAATAGTAAATATTCCATTTTTCCAGTAAGCCCGGCAAACCATTTTTCAAAGTTCACAGAAGTTGATACCTCCCGTTATCATATTTTTTTAGCTCAAGCTGGTCACAAAGTTCACCCGCTGGAAGGGCAGAGGAATTAGAGGGGCAGAGGCCTTTTCAGCAGCTAATCAGCAGCTGAAGAGTTACATGTTTTTAATTATTTTATGTATTATTGTAGAAAAAAATTCTATTTAATAAAAATAAGCAGTTCATCTCATGGAAGGGCAACCGGGTGAGCACCTCCAGCGAAAACTGCTTAAAAACTATTTCTTTATATTATCCCTATACTTTTCCATCTCAATCTGCTATTTCTGTTCTTAGTTCTTTATCTAATCTCTATATTTTTTTGCTTTAAGGTACATCTGAGTTTTCATTTCTTCGTTCATTTTAAAAAATAGCTTTTCTAAAACCTGCTTATCCATCTCTATCATTTCAGGCTCTAATATTTCTATACGCCTGAACTCCTCCCTTACAATAAACCTGACCAGGCCTTCTACGTTATCTGCCGTTACCAAAAGCTCCATAGGGGCAAAAGCTATTTCGCCATCAGCTTCTTCATCATTAACCGTATACACTTCTCCCATATCAATATTTTCTATCTTTACCCCTTGAATGGGAATATTTCTCCACATGGCCATTTGCTGCTCTCTAACATCTTCAGCCACACTCTCTGAATTCCTTCCCCCTAAAAAAAACTTTGCTGGCTTTGGCCGCCCCTGATAATCAAAACGAATTCTAAATTTTACTGCCTGCTTTTTATCTCCAGTATTAATTTCGTTTTCTTTAGACATTTTTATCCCTCCCACTAGAGGATAAAACCTATTATTTCCTATCTATTTAATGATAATTCGTGAAATAATAGAAAATTCCTGCCAGTTAAATATGTCCGACTACAAATTTTTTGCTTTATTTGTCATCCAGATGGCAAACATCATTGAGTAGTGTAAGGTAAAAGCTCTTTTCGTATACCTGTATTATGCTCAGGGAAGCAGGGGAAATAACCAGGCTGGCAAAGTTTCTGATATCGGTTTTCAGCGCCCTGGAGATAACTGCTTTTATGGGACCACCGTGGGTAACTATGAGGGTATTACTGTTTTCCTCAGAGCTAATAATAATATCCACCAGGAAGCTCTCTACTCTTCCCTGCAGCTGGGAAAGAGTTTCTCCCCCGGGAACAGGGTAATTGACAGGATCTTCAAGCCAGCGGTTAAAATGCTCCCTCTCTTCCCCGGAAAAATCTTTATAAGCCAGGCCTTCCCAGTCACCGAAGCTAATTTCCCTCAAGTTTATACTTTCCTGAATATTCAAATTATGATTATGGGCAGCTACTATCGCTGTTTTTTTAGCCCTTACTAAGTCACTGGAGTAAATAGAATCCAGCTCTATTTCTTTTATTTTATTTGCCGCTCTTTCGGCCTGCTCCAGGCCTCTTGTGCTAAGATTAACATCTTTTTGCCCTTGAAATCGCCACTCTTTGTTCCACTCTGTCTCACCATGACGAAGGAGATAAATTGTTTTAAGCAAATTACATCACTCCTCAAGTAGCCCTCAGGCAGGGGTGAAAGTGACAGGGGACAGGAGACAGGGGACGGGCATTTTGGGAGAACCCATCTCTAGTCCAGTGTCATACTTGTTAGTGCCTTTATAAGGCAAATATTTTCTTCCCTGCTGCGCACTGCTGTCCTGAAAAAACGGGAAGTTAAATTGGGGTAATTGCTGCAATCCCTTATCAGGCATCCTTTCTGGGAAAGCCTTTCTTTTAACTGTGATGAATCAAAGTTTGTGTTCAACAGTTCAACAAAAATATA
>CAYYWR010000197.1:0-3887 GCA_964474145.1 uncultured Syntrophomonadaceae bacterium | reverse complement strand
ATATTAAAGTCTTTTGCTTTCATTATAATCCCACTTTCAATTATTGGATTAATACAATTTATTTATTCGCCGCAAGGTTCTTAATATCCCTACTTAATAAATAGACAGCAGACTGTTCAGTTTAAATTACAGTCAGCGAGCCTTTTTACATAGGACTCAAGTTTTTTAAGCTTGCTTTTTATTTTTTATCTACAAGGTCAAGGCCCAGCTGGACGATTCTTTCTTCCCCTAGAAAGCTAATCTTAACCCTGGCCCGGCCCTTTCTCATGTCCACTCCTTCTATGTGGCCCTCCAGCCCCACCAGGGGCCCGCTGTTAACCTTTACCCTTTCACCTTCTTTAAAAGCTGTGGAAATCCCAATACTGCCATCTTCATCATCCATGAGAATATTCAATACTTCCAGTTCCTTTTCCTCTATTCTGAGGGGGCCTTCTTCGCTCTTTAGAAGGTTTGCCACCAGGGGCATTTCTTTTATCCTGTAGTATGCCTCCACGGTGATGCTTCCCTTTAGCAAGATATAGCCGGGGAAGAGGGTTTTCTTGACCAGGTGCCATTTCCCCGCTTTTCTTTCCCTGATTTCCCTTTTGGGGACTACTAGCTTAACCTCATCTCCAAAAGCTTCTTCCAGAGCCTCTTTTACTACCTCTTCCTGGCCAGTAGCTACAAAGAGAGCATGCCAGTTTTGACAATTATCTGTTGCCCACATGAAAACACTCCCCGGATGATCTCTTGAATAAATTTAAAGATTGCTCAATGATTGAATTATTCGCCGCAAACTTCTTATAATCCTGCACGAATTTTTATTTTAACCAAAAAAACAGGAGCCGGTTATAAGCTTTTCTCCGGCTCCTATCCTTTGATGTTATAAATCGTAAGTAAGTTAAAATTGAAAGCTGGCCTTAAGACTTTACAGCTTCCAGTTTAGGACTCTTGACTTCCTGAAGTAAACTACCTGTACATTCGCTGCAAACAATCTTTTCTTTAAAATTAATTACATCCCCTGCCGCTCCACAAAAAATACACGCTGGCTCATATTTCTTTAAGATTATCTTGTCTCCATCAACAAAAATCTCCAGCGGGTCTTTCTCTTTTACACCAAGCGTTCTCCTCAGCTCGATAGGTATTACAATCCTACCCAGCTCATCAACCTTTCTCACAATACCAGTTGACCTCATACGCTCCCCTCCCTTCCTGACTCGACATATTATAACAATATTTTCATTCTATTATAGCAAATTAAACCAACTAACGCAATAAATAGAAAAATTTTTTTAAAATTATTTATATTTTTCCATAATTTTTTTTGATCCGGGGCTAAAAAGGGCCAGGAAGGGTCCCGGTGAGGTCCAGGATATTATCATTATGGGCCAGTTTGTTTAATATATAACAGCTGTGGGAAACCGCCAGCACAACACAATCCCGGCCCCTTATATTTTCTGGTGATAGCTCAACCCTGTCCAGGGTAAAGCTATCCAGTTCCAGACTTTCTATAAAGGGGTCATGAAAAGAAACCCTGGCCTTTCGGGACAGGAGATGCTTTATCAGCTCCAGGGCAGGGGAACCCCTCAGGTCTCCCACATCCTTTTTATAAGCTGCCCCCAGGACCAGTACACTGCTTTCTGCCAGCTCAATGTTTCTTTCCTTGAGAAAGTCTTCCACCAGTACTGCACAGTACTCCGGCATGGCGTTGTTTATTTTCCTGGCCCTTTCCACCAGTTCAGCAGGAACATTGTTTTCCCTGGCCCAGTACAGGTAATAACTGCTGTCTTTAGGAATACAGCTTCCCCCTACCCCCGGCCCGGGATAAAAGGGCTGGTAACCGAAGGGCTTGCTGGAGGCGGCCCTGATCACCTGCCACACGTCTACGCCGCAGCTGTTACATACCCTGGCCATTTCATTAACCAGGGCCACATTTACATCCCGGTACATGTTTTCCAGAACCTTTGCCAGTTCCGCTACGGTAGTATTCTTTACAGAAACGGTGGGTATGTTTAACCTTTCATAAAAATCAAGAGCCCTTAAACGACAGCCTTTAGTAATCCCGGAAACTAACCTGGGTATATTCTTCAGGGTATAATTTCTGTTCCCGGGGTCTATTCTTTCCGGAGAATAGGCCAGGAAAATATCCCTGCCCACAGTAAAGCCCCCGGATTCCACAAGGGGGAGCACTTTGTTTTGCATAGTGCCGGGAGCACAGGTGCTCTCAATGATTAAAAGGGTACCCGGCTTTATATGCTTTAACAGCTCTTCCACTGCAGAAAACAGCAGGGAATGGTGGGGCTCCCCGCTGTCTGTTAAAGCAGTAGAAACGCAAATAAAAACAGCATCACATTTAGATGTCCCCTCATAGGAAGAGGAAACAGATAGTTTGTTTTCTTCAATCAGGGATGACATATGATAATCATTAACATCTACCAAATTAGAATTCCCCTCCAGAATATCCTTTGTTTTGCCCTGGCTGGCATCTACTCCCACTACCCGGTAGCCTTTTTCTCCCCATAAAACTGCCAGCGGTAATCCTACATAACCCAGCCCAATAACACCAATACAAATATTACTGCCGTGGCTTTGTAACATCCCACAACCTCCTCGTAAACTATTATGCCTGTTAAAATATAATATGAAGGTAAGGGGAAAGAGGTGACCATAAAAGCACTAACCAGTGCCCGGCAGGCACAAAAATCTCAGTTAAACCATAAATATATAGTGTAAGGGCAAAAGGAAGCAATTCATAAGGAAGGCTGATACTTTTTATAAAAGGGGATACTCATGCAAAAATATAAGATATTATTCCTGGAGCACAGGCCCCAGTATCTCAACAGCCTGGGAGATTCCCTGGCTCAAATGGGCCATGAAGTTTTTGTGGTAACCTTCTGGTCAGCTGCAAAGGTAGAGGCGGCAATCATTTATTATAAACCGGATATTTTAATTACCGTGGGCTGCGGCCATGTTCCCTTTAAGTCTCCCTTTCCTGGCAAGCTGCCTGGATTATGTGAAAAATACGGGCTTTTTCATATTAACTGGGCAATCGAAGATAAAATCCACCATACATACTGGTCGCTTCCCTATATCAAACGCATCAAACCTGATCTAGTATGGACCCTTCATCCGGACTGCATTGAAAGCTACAATAAAGCTGGTTTCCCGGCCTCTTACTTAAACTTTTGCTTTAACCCGGAATTATTTCCCGCCAAAAAATATGATGAGAGAGAATTATTTGATATTTCCCTGGTAGGCACAACTCACCTGGGCAAGAAAACCTACCGTTATGATAGTCTCTGGCACCTGCTTTTCCCCCTGGTTAAAGCCGGAATAAAAACAAATATTTGGGGCTTTGGATGGCACGAATATAAATCATTGATAAAAAATCAATTTGGCATGGCTGTGCCCCGGGAATGGATACAGGGTTTCCTTCCCTACAAGTATACTGCAAATATTTATCATTCATCCAAAATTCTCCTGGGCATACAAAATGCACAGGACCAGGTTACACAGCGCACCTTTGAAATTATGGGAGCAGGCTCCTTTATGATATCCAGCAAAACTGAGGCCATAAGAGAAATGTTTGCAGACAGGGAAGAACTTGTTACCACCAGCTCCCCGGAAGAAACCCTGGAACTGGTGAACTATTATCTGAAAAGACCGGAAAAAAGGTATCAGGTGGGATACAACGCCCGCCAAAAAATATTGGAGAATTATACATTCCGACAGCATTTGCAGAAAATATGGCCAGAGGTAGATAAAAATATAGCCAGGAAATGTTCAGGCGCCAGCCGCTGTCATTACAAATAATTATAGTTAAAGGAGGAAAGTAGGATGATGCTGGATAAAGTCTTAATTACCGGTGGTGCAGGATTTTTGGGGTCCCGTCTTATCAGAAAAATCCT
>CAYYWR010000196.1:0-3892 GCA_964474145.1 uncultured Syntrophomonadaceae bacterium | reverse complement strand
TTATTTTTTTATATATTTCCCTCTTTCCCCACTTTACATATTAATAGCGGTTAATAACGGAACAGTTTCTGACAAATAAAAAAACCCTTGCTCCAAGGGTTTTATAGTAGATATCTAATATACTCAATAATAATGTTTGTTTTACTCAAGATGCTTGGCTAAAAGACCTGCAGTAAACTCAGCCATCTGTAATTCTACTTTTCCTGGCGCAGAGTCTTTATCCATTGTCCCTAATAAAACCGCGCCTTCTATAGAGCCCTGGCTGATTATCGGGGCAATGGCCTCTGCTGCAAAGTAAATGTCCTCCTCTTCTACATCCCTGTAATAGGGATGTTCCCGGGGATTTTCTATCAAAACACTTTTTCTGTCTTCCATGGCTTTTTCCAGTGCCTGGTTTAAAGGCCTGTTTTTATATTTCTTCTCAGCTGTTCCTACTACTGTAATTATAGTATCTTTATCCGTGATACAGGAAATAAAGCCGGTGGACTCATAGAGAGCTTCTGCGTATTCTCTGGCGTGGTTACCCAGCTCATTAATGGGAGAGTACTTTTTTAAGATTACCTCCTTATCCTGGTCCACAAATATTTCTAAAGGGTCTCCTTCCCGTATCTTTAGTGTTTTTCTGATTTCCTTTGGCACAACAACTCTTCCCAGGTCATCTATCCTTCTAACTATACCTGTTTTTTTCATAATTATTTGCCTCCTGGTCATATTATTTTAACTATTAATAGTTATTGAATGTGTGAAAGTGTATATAAAATCTCCTTTTATATTTTTCTCAGAATTTGAGAAACTATGTAGTTAGAAGTTGATTTTATAAAAAAACTTGTTAAAAGATGTGATTAAATGCTGTAGTGCTATATTAAATTTAACTTGGATATTTTCTTATTTTGATACATTTCGTTTTCAGCTCTGGTAAACCCAGGGCTATTGAGCTCATGCAAAAAGAAGGAACAATAAGTAAAGCCCTCCCGTATTTTTTTATGGAGGGCTTTACAATATAATATTTATAAATTAATTTGCTTTATCTTATTCTATTTCCACTGGTTGTTGTTCCATTTGTTGCTGCTGCTCCATTTGCTGTTTCTGTGCTTCATAGAGTTCTTTTAGCTCTTCCTCAGAAAAATTAAGGTCTTCTTCAGACAGATTTTGTGCTATATAGTTCTCCGCATAGGTCTGTATGGCCAGCTGTTCACTAATTTCCTGCTTCAGGTCTTCTTTCATCATCCCTGCCTGTTCAAGCTGCTGTTCCAGTATATCTTCTCCGCCAAACTGCCCGGCGTACTGCTGGTACTGCTCCTGTACTTCCTCTTCCCCTACTGAAATGCCCTCTTCTTTTACTTTTTGCTGTAACATAACATTGGCAATCAAATTATCCAGAATTTGAGGCTTCATATCTGCCATTATTTGATCTGCCTCTTCACTTTCAGGATCCATGCCCATCATAGCCAGCTGCTGCTTTTCCTGTTCCATCAACTGCAGCATCTCTTCCTTGTAGATTTCTTCTCCGTTAGCTGTGGCAACTACTGCGTCTTCATCACTTTCATCCATAACCTCCAGGCTTGTTTCCACATCACCGGTTTCCCTTAAATCCTCCAGGTGCTGCAAGATAATTTGATTCTCTTTTTCCTGTCTTAGCTGAGCCTCCAGCTGGGGTTTTACCTCTTCAAAACTAGCGTCTCCCTCCATTTCAGGCATCATTTCAGGCATGTCTCCCTCCATTTCAGCCATGTCTCCCGGCTCGTCATTACCAAACCAGTCAGCTACATTAATAGAACCTGCAAAAATGCTGCCCAAGGCAAATCCCGCTATCAGCACTATGGCAATGATACCGTAAAACATTTTACCAGGCTTTTCTATTTTTTTGTTCCCATTGCTATTTCCCTTCTCTTTTTCGTTAAGGCTCATTTTTTCCCTCCTTGATTAATGTTAAATCTAGCCTCCCCGACATAATAACATGCATACATATAAACATGCAAGACATTATGAAAAAATAAGCATTTAGTAAACCCGGTTAATGCAACTGGCGACACCATGGGGGCGTTTCCAGCGTCTTTCGGGGGAAGACTGAAACCGTCAGGAAAGACTATGGAAACGTCTCCATGTCTTAGCGTCCGGGCTCACTGAATACTTTCAAAAAAAGCCAGAAGAATATTAGCAAATAATTAGCATATAATGGTAACCAGTTGAATATATATAATAGTATAAGTATAATAGCTCCGCTCATATCTTATTTTTGTTGTGGTGCTAGATTTGTTTAATGATAATGTAAAGGAGAATTAGATGAAAAAAACATTACTTCTATTATTATTACTATTGTTGTTACCAGTATTCCTCATAGTATTTTTGGGATGTGAGGATGTAGGCTCCACGGAAAACTCTATAAAAATGGACAATATGGCAGAGAAACAAAATAGTCATGGGCAGGTTCAAGAAGAAGCTCAAGCACAAACAGATCAAAATCAAGATCAAGATCAAAAAGAAGCTCAAGCACAACAAGCCCAAGAAGAAGTTCAGGTTCAGGAAGAAGATCAAGAAGAAGATCAGGTTCAAGAAGATCAGGTTCAAGAAAAAGCTCAAATTCAAGATGAAACTGATGGTGAAGCTGAAAACCCATTGAGCAAAGAAGAAATCATGGGTATGTTTAAAGAGGCTCATAAAGTTACCCTGGATATTTTATCCCAGGGATTTCACGCAGAATATAAGGGCAAAGAAAAGGTGCCCTTCTCTGAATTTCAATCTCAGCTTCAGGAGTACTGGTCATTAGAAGTAATAAATAACTTGGAATATTTTTATTATAAACACCTTTGGGACTGGGGCTTTGAAATGCCCCGGGCTTTTCCCCTGGCTTCTATAGAAAACCACCAGCTGGTTGAAATCAACTATGAAGATGAGCGCATAGAAGTAACCTTTCTAATTGATGAAGGCTATGATAAAGATGGTTTTGGTAAGGGAGTTTTTGAAGAAAAGCATGTACTGGTTAAAGAAAAGGGCAGATGGGTTATAGGCCTCTAAAAGATTTTTAAAATAGCATCGGCTGCTTCGTAGGGGGCAGTCACCGGGATTGCCCCGGCATCTTGTAAGGCCTTAATCTTGGAATCAGCCGTTCCAGTAGAGGCAGAAATAATTGCCCCAGCATGCCCCATTTTTTTACCTGCCGGGGCTGTTTGCCCGGCAACATAAGCTACAACAGGTTTTGAAAAACTGTTCTTAATGTATTCTGCAGCTTCTTCTTCATCGTTTCCGCCTATTTCTCCAATTAAACAAACTGCTTCTGTGTCAGGGTCCTCATTATAGAGCTTTAGCAGGTCTATGAATTTCATGCCGATGAAAGGGTCACCGCCCACACCAATAACACTGCTTTGACCTGCCCCGGAATTGGTAAGGTCATAAGCTATTTGATAGGTTAAAGTACCGCTACGGCTAATAATCCCCACCTTACCTGGCGAAAAAATATTCCCTGGCATAATGCCTATTAGATTATGGCCGGGAAAAATAATGCCAGGAGAGTTAGGTCCAATAATTCTGGTCCCGGGACACATTACATGAATTCTACGGAGAGCGTGCATAACATCCAGGGCAGGAATACCCTCTGTAATGCATATAATTAATCTGATTCCTGCTTCCGCTGCTTCGTGCAGGGCATCTACGGCAAAACCAGGAGGAACAAATACTATGCTGGTGTTGGCCCCTTCATAACGTACCGCTTCCTCAACAGCGTCATATACGGGGACTCCATTAACTACCTGCCCTCCCTTTCCCGGTGAACAGCCTGCTACAATGCTGGTTCCATACTGGAGCATAAGGCCGGTATGATATTTTCCTTCCCGGCCGGTAATGCCCTGAACAATAACCTTCATTTCATTATCAAAAAAAATACCCATTTTATCCT
>CAYYWR010000195.1:1373-3917 GCA_964474145.1 uncultured Syntrophomonadaceae bacterium | reverse complement strand
GTTTGCTTGCTTGTTTGTTTGCTTGTTTGTTTGCTTGTTTGTTTGCTTGGTTGCTTGCTTTCTTATCCCGGGGCACGCCTTAGTTCTGGCATCTGGGGCAGTAGTATGTTCCCCTGCCCGCCAGGACAATTCTCTCTACCGGTGTTTCACAGTTGAAACAGGGGTCTCCCAACCTTTTGTAAACCTTCAGGTGTCTCTGGAACTCCCCCTTTTGGCTGTTACCGTCTATATAATTAACCACACTGGTGCCCCGGGCCTTTATAGCTTCTTCCAGAACACCCAGGATGGTAAAATACAGTTTTTCCCCTTCCGGGGCAGACAGTTCTGAAGCAGGCCTTTGGGGATGAATTTCAGCTCTGAATAGAATCTCGTCTACATAGATATTCCCCAGGCCGGCCAGGTTTTTTTGATTCAGGAGTAAATGTTTTATGATGCATTTTTTAGTTAAGGTTTTTTGGAAATATTCCAGGGAAAACTCTTTTTTCAGAGGTTCGGGGCCCAGTTCTGATAGCCCGGGCACAAAGCGCAGCCAGCCATCACTCACCAGCCACAGGCCTCCAAATTTTCTTACATCATTATACTGGAGCTGATCGCTACTTTCAAAATTAAAAGTGACATGGGTGTGCTTATCACATTTTTGGGGACTGCTAAAATACAGGAGCTGACCGGTCATGCCTAAATGAACAACCAGGTTATGGTTATGGGAGAGTTTAAAGATTAAAAATTTTCCCTTTCTTTGCAATTCCTTTATCTTCTTATCTTTAATATTCTTACTGAACTCGGGACTTTCAGGATATTTAATTAGTTTCTGGCACATGATATCTGCTTCTTTTACCTTTTTAAAAAGTATTCTTTCTTTCAGGCTTTCTTTAATAGTCTCTACTTCTGGAAGTTCCGGCATTTATTCTTCCCCCTTCTTTTTTTACACTATCCTGTCCATGTCATACCAGTTTTTGCCTAGTTTTACATCTACCTTCAGCGGTACCTTTAGCGCAAATATGTTTTCCATGTTCTCTTTTATCATGAGCCTGACCTGAGTCACTTCTTCTGAGGGGGCTTCAAATATCAGCTCATCGTGCACCTGTAAAAGCATTTTGGTTTTCAAGTCTCTTTTTTGTATTTCATGGTGTATCTTTATCATGGCCATTTTAATAAGGTCGGCAGCCGATCCCTGGATAGGTGTATTTATAGCTGTTCTTTCGGCAAAGCTCCTGATGTTTCGGTTGCGGTGATTTATGTCGGGAAGGTAGCGCCTCCTGCTCAGTAGAGTTGTTACATATCCCTGTTTTTTGGCTTTAGATATTATATTTTCCATAAACTCTTTCACCCCGGGGTATTTTTCAAAATAATTCTGGATGTATATGCCTGCTTCCTTCCTTCCGATACCCAGATTCTGGGATAGGCCGTAATCACTCATACCATAGACTATGCCGAAATTGACCGCCTTGGCCTTGTTTCTCATCTGGGAGGTTACCTCCTCCAGGGGCAGTTCAAATATTTCTGAAGCTGTTCTCTGGTGTATATCTTCATCCTTTCTAAAGGATTCCACTAGCTGGCTGTCACCGGAAATGTCAGCCAGAATCCTCAGCTCTATCTGGGAGTAATCCGCAGCTAAAAAGAAAGCCCCGGGATCCCCGGGAATAAATACTTTTCTTATCCTGCGGGCCTCCTCCAGACGAACGGGTATATTTTGCAGATTTGGGTCTGTGCTGCTCAAGCGCCCTGTTGCTGTTATGTTTTGTTTAAAGGTAGTGTGAATTTTCCCGGTGTCCCGGTTTATAAGCCCTGAAAGCCCCTCCAGGTAGGTGCCGTGGAGTTTTACCAGCTGCCGGTAGTGTAATAACTGCTCCACTATCTCGTGATGGGAGGCCAGTTCTTCCAGTACCTCTGCACTGGTAGAATAGCCGGTCTTGGTTTTTTTTATGACCGGAAGGTTAAGTTTTTCAAAAAGTATAAAGGAAAGTTGTTTGGGTGAATTTATATTAAACTCCTGGCCGGCCAGTTCATAAATCTTTTCCTGGATGCTTTGGATTTTTTCCTTTACCTCCTGGGACATGGCCGCCAGTTTATCCCTGTCTACCGCTACTCCCTCCAGTTCCATGGAGGAGAGGACTTCTATCAGGGGGAGTTCCAGGTCAAAGTATAGCCGGGACAATTCTTTTTCTTCCAGCCCCTCTGTCAAAACGTCTTTCAGGGGGAACAAAGCCGCTCCCTCCCGACAGGAGAGGTCTCTTAATTCTCCGGGGTTAATTTCGGTAATTTTTTTAGCCTTTGCCCCTTTGCCCAGCACTTCCTCCCGGGAGGGAAGTCCGTATTCTAGAAACTGTCCTGTTAATTCCGGTACAGATTGGGCAGGTTTTCCCGGAGCCAGTAAGTAGGAAGCGATAAAGATATCAAAGCAAAGGCCCTTAAAAGATATGCCCTCCAGCTTCAAGGAGTTCATGGTAAATTTGCTGTCAGCACAGATTTTTTTTATATTTTCCGCCTCCAGATAAGGTTTCAGCATCTGGAGTATTTCCCCTTTGTCAGGCAGGGAATTTCCCT
>CAYYWR010000195.1:0-1273 GCA_964474145.1 uncultured Syntrophomonadaceae bacterium | reverse complement strand
GGTCCAGGACTGGGTCTCTGCCCTGGGAAAGAGCCTGATCCCTGGCACAGTCTTTGTTACCGGAAGGGGTCTGGTCCAGGATATGGAGTTCTTTTAGCTCTTTTAGCTCTTTTAGCAATAACTTCAGCTTATCTTCGCTATCTACCAGGATAAACTCCTGCCTGTCATCATAACGGGGCCCGTCGCCATAACGGGAGGCCTCATTATTTTCTTCCTGGAATTCCTGGAATTCCTGGGGCAAGCGCTCCAGCAGCGTTTTAAATTCAAGGGATTTGAATAACTCCCTTATCCTGGAGTAATCTCTATCTTCCTGACAGATTTTGCATTCCTGCAGGTCGAAATCATCCTCTACATGGGTTACAATAGTTGCCAGGCCCTTACTCATGAGGACCTGCTCCCGGTAATCTTCCAGTTTTTTTCTGAGTTTTGCTTCTTTTATTTCATCTGTATTCTCCAGCATGTTATCTAATGAGGTAAATTGATTTAAAAGCTTCAGAGCTGTTTTATCACCTATTCCCGGTATGCCTGGAATGTTGTCCGAAGCATCCCCCTTTAAAGATTTATAGTCGGCTACCTGCTCAGGACTCAGACCGTGCTTTTCCTTGAGTAGTTTTTCATCTACCAGTTCTATGTCGGAAATGCCCTTTTTGGTAAATAGAACCCTGGTGAGGGGAGATATTAACTGGAAAGCATCGGCGTCCCCGGTAACTACCAGGGTTTTGATTTTCTGGTCTTCGGCCTTTTTACTGTATGTCCCGATGAGGTCATCTGCTTCGTAGCCTTCCTTTTCAAATGCAGGGATGGAAAAAGCTTGTAGCAGTTCTTTGATCACGGGAATCTGTTCCCGATACTCCACAGGGCTTTTCATCCGCTGGGCCTTGTACTCTTTATAAGCTTCATGCCGGAAGGTGGGGGCAGCCTTATCGAAGGCTACTGCCATGTAATCAGGTTTTTCCTCCTCCAGAAGTCTTAGAAGCATACTGGTAAAACCGTAAACAGCGTTTGTGTACTGGCCCTCCGATGTTTTCAGCAGGGGTAGGGCATAAAATGCCCGACTGGCCAGACTGTTTCCATCAATTATTAAAAACTTCTTTTCTTCTTTGCTCAATTTGCTACACCTCTTATTGCTACAGCAAAAAAACTTCTTATGGTGCTGCAGTGTTATTAATTTTTTCCTTGGCATGAAGGTGGCAGGGTAACAGGTAGTATCCCCTCCAACTGTTACGCCAGCGGAGAGCGAGGGGTGATTGGTGAGACGATATGACAGGTAGTA
>CAYYWR010000194.1:0-3923 GCA_964474145.1 uncultured Syntrophomonadaceae bacterium | reverse complement strand
AGTATACTTGCGAAGGATTTCTACCACCGCCTGGAGGGCCTCCATATCAGGCCTCAAATATGCATCAGGCAGTCCAGCACATTCCCTAACCTCTACTCCCAAAATATCAGCAGCCTCTTTTCCCTCCCGTGCCCTGATATCCAGGGTGCCGTTAGTAGCCCTTTCTCCCCCAGTCAGATCTACAATTCCACAACGATAACCCTGCTCCCCGTGGAGGGCTAGAGTCCCCCCTATACCTATTTCCACGTCATCGGGATGCGCCCCGAAAGCTAAGATATCCAGCACTATTTTCATCTCCTATAATAATATACTTTGTATCTCCTCAGCCCCTTGCCCTTTCCAGCAGCTGAAGAGCAATTATATTTTTATATTTTTATATTTCCTGCTTCAGTTTACATCAAAAAAGTGATGATCTGCCTCTAGAGGAAACTCTTCTAATAGTCTATCCAAAAAAGCCGGACCGTACTTGATAAGATATGTTAAAATATTGTATTTCCTCTCCTGGAGATCTCCCCGGGGCAGAACGCTATTTTCCAGAGTGTTGAAATGATTAACAGCAGTTTTATGTTTATTATTCAGGGACTCTTCAGCTTTTTTCTTGAGGTAGCCCACTTCTTTCATCACCCGTCCCAGGTTTTTTTGGGATAGATCCACCAGTCCTTTTTCAATTCCAGATAATAAATCAGCCAGGGAGGCGTACTCTTCAGCTATTAACCCCTCCAACCTTTGAAAAGCTTCTTCCAGATCACTTTTGCCCCGTTTTTGAAGGAATTCCACCCTGGCATCCCCCAACCTGAACAAATCTGATGAGGACAGGGAATACTTATCCAGGTACCTTCTCATGCGAGGTTCCACCAGGGTCAAGGAGGGCCTGGGATATAAAACAGGAGGCTTCAGGTTAAAGTGATTATACAGGGGCATTAGCTGAGGAAAATAAGACAGCTCAGCAGGTCCGGCTACATAAGAAAGAGCGGGTAAAAACACTTCCTGCAGCAGAGGCCGGGTTAACACTCCGGGGCCAAATTGCCCGGGTTTTTGCTTCATAGTTTCTGCAACCTTCTCCAGCCTTCCCAGTTCCTCACCCTGTCGGGTAACCACCCGTCCATTCTTATTAAATAGAGCTGCCCTTCCCCCTTCTAAAGAAGCAAAAAGGTTTAAATGTCCTTCCTCCCTTTCCACCTGGAGGTGGTAACCTTTATCCTCCAGCTCTTTTTCCCGGTGTGAAAGTATGCTGTTTATTTCCTCCCCCTGCAAACAAATGGAAGACAGAAGCTCCGGGGCCAGATTCCTTATCTCCGGGTGTAACGGGTTAAACAAAACAAGACCTGTATCTTTGAACAATCGGGCCATTAACCGGGCAAACCACCGGACCAGGCTTTCGCCTTCCAAAGCAGTATCCCTTATAGTCTGCATTACTTCTTCTTTATATTCTGTAGCAGGAGTTTCCTTCTCTATCCCTGCAATTAAACTTGCAATCTCCCCCCCGGAAAGGAAAACTTTCTCCACGGAATGACCGGAACTGCTCCCCTCCATCTCCAGTTTTTTGGGCACACCGTCCTGTCCCTGAATAATAATTGAGCTAACTTCCTGAAAATCGTGGTCCTCGGAGGCAATCCAAAACACAGGTACTGCTTTCATGCCTGCCCGGGAAAGCTTTTGGGCCAGCTTTACTGCGGCGGTAGCCTTATATATAGTGTAGAGGGGCCCTGTCAAAATGCCTGCCTGCTGCCCTGTAACTACTGCAGCAGTGTCCTTTTCCCTCAGCAAAGCAATGTTCTCCAGGGTTTTTCCCCGGGAGCCCAAAGACTGGTTAAACTTCTGGAGGGATTTCACCATAACCTCCCTGTTACAGGCAGGATAGCTTTCTAGAAGCCAGGAATACTTATACTGATAGTCCTCAATATCCTTAAAATGAGCATTGTAAAACTCCCTGACATCACCCTTACCCTCCTGGTAATCCAGGACCAGGGAGGGATAAAAACGTCTTTTAGTTTCAGTATCCATGAAAACCTTCCTTTTTTACTAATCAAAATTACAACTATAGAAAACTATACTACTACATTTCCAGGCTGTTTACAATATTATATTGTTATAATTTACATTGCTGCAAGGCTAACTATCTTAACTATTATGGAAGCGTAGAAACGTAGAAACGTAATAAAAACTAAACCCTTACCAGTATCTTCCCCAAACGGCTTACCATCAAGTGGGAAAAAATACCCTTCCGGGACTTTTTCTCCAAAAACTTACGCAGGTCATCCTCAGGGTAAGGCTCCTCTTTGCCAAATATCTGCAGCTCCTTTAAAAAAAAGGAAAACGCCTTTTCCACAGAAATTTCTTCACTCCTTCTTTCCTCCCAAACCCTGAAATCCAGCTGGTATCCCCTGGAGTAGAGGAGATTTAAAATATAAATTATATGAGCGGGCCAGGAAGGAAGCTCCTCCTGGAAAACCTCCTGCCACATCTCCTCCATAACATTGCTCTGCCTCCTGCCAGCAAACTGACTTATATAGCAGTATTTTTTTGTACACATCAGGGCCTTATAGATGGTCTCCCAGTTGTTGATGCCGGGGCTCATGGAGGCAAAAACCAGGTCAAACTCCCCCTTCAGTCCCTGGAATTCCAGGTCCACTTCCTCCCAGGTATCCAGAATAATATCTATATTTTCAATGCCTTCTTCTTCTATTCTTTCTTTAAGAAGACCTGCCATGTTCTCAGCCGGTTCCAGAGCTACCACTTTCCTGACCTTTTCGGAAAAAGCTAAAGCAAAGGGACCTGGACCTGAGCCAATATCTAAAACTTTTGCTCCTTCCAGCTTAACTCCCTGAGCTTCCAGCCACTGGATCACCCTGTTAACCCTTCCCTTACCCTGCTCTCCCATCACGTTGTCCGTGAAATCCTCGGCTCTCCGGTTCCAGTGGTCCACAGTATCCTGCAAGGTCTTATTCTTTTTGCTAAAAATAGATTGTTCCCTGGCCTGCTCCCAGGCTTTTTCCCAATATTCCGGGCTTTCCAGGAGTTCCATGTCTATCTTCTGAATATCTACCAATGATCGACACTCCTTTATAGCAATTAGTATAGTATATAAAAAAATAGTATATTAAAAAATGGAAGTAATACATTATTTATATATATAGCACTTCCAAATACTCTTTCGACATTCTATTTAGCTTTTCCTGCACATATTAGAATACTTAAGACAGCAAAAGTTATAAAAGAAGTTCTTATTAATAATTACCACTGCCGGATCAAACACGCTATTGACAAAATTGTTTAAGTATATTATTGTTTATTTTACCATTATCTTAACTGAAATGAGAACTGAAATGGAGAACTGAAATGAGGTGAAATATTGACAGAACTTATAAATGCTTTAAAAGCTTTGTCTGATGAAACACGTTTAAACCTTGTAAAACTTCTTTTAAAACATAACTATTGCGTGGGAGCACTATCAAAACAACTGAATATATCAAATTCTGCAGTATCCCAGCATCTCAAAATACTCAGGGCCGCAGGAATTGTAAAGGGAGAAAAAAGAGGATATTATACCCATTATTTTGTTAACCGGGAACTCATGCAGGATACTGCATCCAAAATTGTGGAACTTTCTAATTTGACTCCTGCTGGTAAAGGATGCAAGAAAAATAATACTGATAATCAAACTTGTTGTAGTAAGGAGGGTTTTAATTGAATATCCTGGAGGCAAATAATTTAGCCAAAACATTTGATGAATTTACTGCAGTAAAAGGAGTAAGCTTCTCAGTGGAAAAGGGAGAGATTTTTGGATTTTTAGGTCCAAATGGCGCTGGCAAAACAACAACAATTAACATGTTAACCGGGCTGGCCAGTCCTACCTCTGGCACTATAAATATTGCCGGCGAAGACGGCATCAAAAATATAAAAAAAGTCCAGCAAATGATAGG
>CAYYWR010000193.1:0-3926 GCA_964474145.1 uncultured Syntrophomonadaceae bacterium | reverse complement strand
AGGGAAGAGTTGGGCTTCCCGGTAGATTTGTACCTGGAAGGAAGCGACCAGTACAGGGGATGGTTCCAGTCTTCTCTTTTAACATCTATTGCCACCAGGGACAGGGCTCCTTATAAATCTGTCCTCACCCACGGTTGGGTAGTGGATGGCGAGGGGAAGAAGATGTCCAAGTCACAGGGCAATGTTATAGCTCCACAGAAAATAATAAAAAATAATGGGGCTGATATTTTGAGGTTATGGGTATCTTCCTCCGACTTTACCGGGGATGTAAGGGTATCTCCCAATATATTGAAGCAGCTATCAGAAGTATACCGTAAAATTCGCAATACAGCCCGTTACATGTTGAGCAACTGTTATGACTATAACCCCCAAAGGGATGCCGTCTCTTATGGGGAATTATGGGAAATTGACCGCTGGGCTCTTCACAGACTACAGGAACTAATTGAAAAGATAACAAAAGCCTATGACAGCTATGAATTTCACACTGTTTTTCATGCCATCCATAATTTCTGCGTAATCGATATGAGTAATTTTTATCTGGATGTTCTCAAAGACAGGCTTTATGTTTTCCCGGCCAGCTCTAAAGACCGAAAAGCTGCCCAGCAGGTTATGTATGAAATACTGTCCTCCCTGGTAACCATGATAGCACCTATTTTAACTTTTACCTCTGAAGAAATCTGGCAGCACTTACCTGAAAGAACTGAAAAAACTGTACAGTTATCTTTATGGCCGGAAGTTAAGGGGGAGTATCTTGATTATGAACTAAAGAATAAATGGGACAAAATTTTAGATATTCGGGAGGAAGTTACCAGGGCTCTGGAAGAAGCCAGGAGAGAAAAAATCGTTTCTGGTTCTTTAAGTGCGGCAGTGGATATTTATCCATCCTGGGAAACTTATAAATTTTTAAAAGAATATGAAGAGTATCTTCCTATGATTTTCATAGTATCCCAGGTTAATCTTAAAAAACCGGACTCCCAGGAAGAAGAAGGTGTTTTCCAGAGCAGTATTATAGAAAACTTAAAGATTGGAGTCAGGCAGGCTGGAGGAGGTAAATGTGAGAGATGTTGGAATTTAAGTGATACTGTAGGAGAGGATGCCCAGGCCCCGGATATTTGCAGTCGGTGCAGTGAAATTATAAAAGGGCAAAACATTCCAACTTCTCAGTAAATCTATTAGCATATTAAAAAACAAATGGATCACATTGATTTAGGCCGCTGACTTATAATATGCGGCCTAAATTATATGGTATGTTTTTTTGGCAAAGTATGAGGATAAAAATTTTTATGCTAAACCGTTATTTGCATATAGTTTTGGGTAAATTAAACATAGCGGAGGGTCTTTATGTATTCTTACAGAAAAAACTATTTGATGAAAGAACTGATAAAGAAACTAGAAAAGTTTGGACAGGACCTGGAAAAATTTAATATGGCTGAATATTTGCAGCTGATTAACAGTTCCCGTCGCTTCTTATGGATAAATTTCCTGGCCGGACTTGCCCGGGGGTTTGGGTTTGCCCTGGGGGCTACTATACTGGGTGCTATTGCTTTAATGGGCTTACAGAGACTTGTGGTTCTTAACTTGCCAATTATTGGTGACTATATTGCTGAAATTGTGAAAATAGTATATACTCATTTGTAAAAGATTACTATTAAAGAAATTAGCAGTATCAGAATAATTTTTTACTAATAGTAATTAATATGTATAACGAGGAGGCACTAATTTGGACCTGTTAGAGGTAATTAAAAGCAGACGTAGTGTAAGGAGCTTTAAAGGTGACGATGTATCTGAGGAAAATATTAACAAGCTTTTGGAGGCAGCCATTTATGCGCCTACCGCTGGCAATGTTCAGCCCTGGAGATTTATTGTAGTTAAGAATTTAAAAGCAAAAAAAAATTTAGCTGTATCGGCTCTAAATCAATTGTGGATGACACAAGCCCCGGTAATAATTGTCGTTTGCGCCAATTTGACCAGGGCAGAACGCTTTTATAGTGAAAGGGGAAGGGACTTGTACTGTATACAGGATACAGCTGCAGCTGTACAGAATATACTATTAACAGCTGTTTCTCTGGGATTAGGAGGATGCTGGGTAGGAGCTTTTAGTGAAGCCCGGGTGGCCAAGATTTTAGAATTGCCATCAGAGCTGAGGCCTTTGGCTCTGATACCTGTAGGATATCCCCGGGAAGAACCCCAGCCTTCCAGCCGTTTTAAGCTGGCAGAGGCTGTAAGTTATGTAGAGTAGTATATACAGTAGAGGAGGCATTATTTAGTTGTGCACTATCATTTGTATGAAAGATTAAAGAGAATAGAAAAGGAAATGGCAGATACTATAGAAAAAAATACAGGAATAGGAAAACATGAATCTCTTAAGGATAGCATAGAAGAGCTTTCTTTATATGATAACCATCCGGCAGATGTGGGCTCAGAAAACTTTGAAAGGGCTAAAGACATGTCTTTACATGAGAATCAATTACTAGAGCTGCAAAAAATCAGGAAAGCCCTGGATAAGATGGAGAAAGGTGCTTATGGTGTTTGTGAAAATTGCGGTCAAGCTGTAGATATTTCAAGATTAGAAATTCTTCCTCATGTGGAGACTTGTGTGCAATGTGCCCATGAGTTAGAAAATAGCCTTGAATCCCGGCCGGTAGAAGAAGATGTGTTAATGCCTCTCTTTGGAGGGTCTTTTAAGGATAATGAGGAATACTCTGCTTATGATGGTGAGGATGCCTGGCAGGATGTTAGCGAGTTTAATAAGCTTGGGCATGTAAATTACGAGGATGTAGATCCAGGGGAAGAAAACAGGTATTATGTAGAAGACCTGGAAAATATACCAGTTAAAAAAGGAGAAGGGGGCACTTTTTTTAAGGCAAAATGGAATGAAGATAGAAACAGGGAAACAGGGGAAGATAAAAAAGATCAGGATAAAGGTAAAGACAAATAAGGCGGCAACGCCTTTTTTCTTTGCTTAATTTCTAACTTTAAGCCTGTAATTAGCAGCAATAATAATCTTATCTTTGCAGATAAGGCCTGCTTGTGCTAGAATAAGGGAGTCAGGAGGTCTGTATATTATGAAATACTTCGTGCTGGTTTTTTCCCTGGTTTTCATTGATCAGGTCACCAAACATTTTGCTAATAGTTTATTATATCTGGGTCAATCTATTCCAGTAATTACTGATTATTTTCATATCACACTGGTTAGAAACCCGGGCGCTATTTTTGGCATACTGGCTCACAACAGGTGGTTTTTCGTTATTGTTACTATTATAGGTCTTATAGTGTTATTTTATTTAATGAAAGACATCTGCCAGGAAAAAATCTATACAAAAATGGGATTAACTTTAATTATAAGTGGTGCAATTGGGAACTTGATAGACAGGTTGCGTTTTGGTTATGTGATTGATTTTATTGACTTTCGTTACTGGCCGGTTTTTAATATTGCCGATACTGCTCTATGTATAGGAGCGGCTTTTTTCCTTTATGAGTTAATTACCCATGGTGATTTTTTAGAAAAACAGGAGGGGAAATAAATGCACCCGGTTTTATTTAATATAGGCACACTGGAAATTTATTCTTATGGGGTTGCTTTAGTCATTGCCTTTTTAGCAGGCACTTATTTTGCAGTCAAGGAAGCCCCCAAAGCAGGTATAGAGCCGGAGAGAATACTGGATTTAGCAATAATAATAGGTATTGCAGCTATAGTGGGAGCCCGCCTTTACTATGTAATTCTTAACTGGCCCTATTATGTGGAAAACCCTATTTCTATTGTTACCCGGGGGGGAGGCCTTGTCTTTCATGGTGGACTGGTAACTGGTTTTTTAGCAGGGTTGTGGTACGTTAGAAAACATAATATACCTGTAGGTCTTACTGCTGATCTGGTGGCTCCCTTTTTGGCTCTGGGTTACGCTATTACCAGGATAGGCTGTTTTTTA
>CAYYWR010000192.1:0-3928 GCA_964474145.1 uncultured Syntrophomonadaceae bacterium | reverse complement strand
AAGGAAATGAATGAGGTAGGCCTGAAAGAACGGAGTGAAAAATTTTTCTTATCAGATAAAAGAGCCGATATTATTGTCGCCGGCGGGTATGTCATAGCGGCTTTGCTAGACTATTTGGGTTATTCGGGTTATTTCGCTAGTGATGAAGATATGTTATTTGGTTTACTTGAAAATTAACGAGGCAATTCAATGAATTCAACCCTTGTTTCTAGATAATTTGACAAATGATTTAAGCTGCGCTATAATACTCATTGGATTGACGCGGGGTGGAGCAGTCTGGTAGCTCGTCGGGCTCATAATCCGGAGGTCGCAGGTTCAAATCCTGCCCCCGCAACCAATAAAAAATAAACATGAACACATATTAAACGGCTGTAAAGCCGTTTATTTATTTTTATTTATAAGCCTTCAGCTGCCAATGCAGCTGTTGAAAAGATTGCTGGGCCATTTTTACTGGTTTTTTGTCGAAAATAAAATTTGAGCTACCTCCTAACTGTGACAATATTTTTACCATATATGGTTTATAATGGTAGAAAACTTTTTAAGGAGGAATACAATTGAAATTAAAAGGAGGAGCTTTGCAGACTTACCAGCGGGTTTACTGCCCGGAAAGCTATCCGAAGTTAAAAAGCAACATTTTTACAGAGTTTTATTATAATTTAGTACAGGCTCTTTTCAGGGGGAAAGTACTCCTGTGCCTGGCAGGGTTTCTTATAGGCAGGGCGGTTCTTTTGGGGGAGCTTGCTCCCTTTGCCTTACCCTACTGGGGGGTTGTTTTTTCTGTCAGTCCATACAATAGCCTGTTTGTTGCCCTGAGTATCATTGCCGGGGGTCTTACTTACTCCCTGGGATGGTATCCTTTACGCCTTGGCCTTTCTATCCTGTTGTTTACGTTATCTTACCATCATGCCAAAAGAAGCAAATATAATATTCCCCCCTGGGCAATGCTTATTTTATCAATGGTCTTTTCCTTTTTGCCCCAGCTTGTTTTCAATTATTTTTTAGTCTATGACATTATCCTGCTTTCCTTTGAGGTTGTTCTGGCGCTGCTGGCCTGGTCGGTTTTCTTACAGGTGGTGCCCCTGGTTAAAGAAGGCTTTCCCGGGGAAGGGATTTCCTTTGAAGAAGCCATGAGCCTTATGCTTACCAGCGTAGTGTTAATTGTTGGTATCGGGGAGACAAGCATAGGGGGACTGGTATCCCTGCAGGGTACTGTCAGCAAGTTTATAATTCTTGCCTTCGGCTTTTTGGGAGGAGGAGGCATTGGCGCTGCCTCGGGAGCCGTCCTGGGGTTTGTTACAACATTAAACCTGGGAGAAGAGTTCATGCCCTTTATAGGGATATTTGCCCTGGCAGGTTTAATGGCAGGGGTATTCCGGGAGCTGGGGAAAGCCGGGTCTGCGGCAGGGTACCTGGTAGGCTCTTTGCTTTTAAGCTTTTACCTTTACGATATATCCCATCTGAAACCCCTCTTTGTTGAAGATATTCTGGTAGCTGCCGTGTTTCTCTTAATTCCCTTAGCTGTGTACAACAAGCTTTCAGTCATACAGGGGAAAATATGGGACAAGAAGGAATCCCAAACAGAATCAGAATCAGAATTGTCTCCTAAAAATACCCTGGACTGCCATAAGTATAAAAATTTAACTGTTAACCGGGTCAGGGACCTGGCAGGGGTTTTTGAAGAAATAGCCACTACTATTAATCAGGAAAAAGAGGAGGATGGCCTATCGGAGGAGGAAGCCACTAACCTTTTGGTTAATAAAACAGCCAGGGTGGTATGTAGCGCCTGCAGTAATTATGAGGGGTGCTGGAAAAAGAATCTATCCAGGACCAGGAAAAGTATAGGGGAGCTTATTGCTCTTATGGATAATCACGGCAAAATTACCCACCAGCATATACCAAAATACATCAACAAAGCCTGCTGTAGAAAAAAGGAGCTTATTAGAACCATAAACACCTTGTGGAACCAGCAGCAGGCGGAAAACCTCTGGGAACAGAAGGTAAAAGATAGTCGAAGCATGGTTACATCTCAGCTGGAGGGGATTTCCCAGCTTATCAAGGAATTGTCCAGGGAAATCAAAATAGAAGATGAAGACAGGGAAAAGTTGAACGGCAGGGCCAATCTCTATACTATAGAGCTGGGAGTTGCCCAGATGGCCCGGGCAGAGGAGGAGGTAACGGGAGATTCCTTTGGTTTTTGTGACCTGAAGGGGGGAAGGCAGGCAGTAATCATTAGTGACGGCATGGGCTGGGGGGAAAGTGCCCGGAGGGAAAGCCAGTCTGCCGTTAATTTGATGGAAAAATTATTAAAAGCATGCAAAAATAAAGATGTGGTGGTTAAAATGGCTAACTCCCTGCTGCAGGTAAAGGCAGGGGAGTCCTATGCCACTGTAGATTTACTGCTGCTGGACCTGAGGGAAGGGGTGGGGGAGTTTGTAAAAATCGGCGCCTGTCCCACCTACATAAAAAGAAGCAGCAGTATCCACGAAATAAAAGGGTCCTCTCTGCCCATGGGTATAGTGTCCCTTGTAGAACCGTCAGTTTGTAAAGAAAAATTGTATCATGATGACTATATTATAATGATAACCGATGGTTTTACAGAACTGAGGGGTGGGAAGGTGAAGGATACCTGGTTTAAAGAAATGTTAAAGGAGGTAAGGCATGCCCATCCACAAATAATGGCAGATCACCTATTGGACCAGGCCTACCAGTTATTCAATGGGCAGGTTACGGATGACTTTACAATAGTTGTCTGTAAAGTAGTCCAGTTGAAAAACAAAATAAATAACGTTATTTAAAGGAGCTTCGGCTCCTTTTTTATATAAAAAAATATATACAAAACCAAAAATTAGGGTATAATGTGAGTATGGAAAAAGAGGTAACAGACCGGATAAAAAAATATAATCTTTTGGAGAGTGGAGATAAAGTGCTGGTTGCAGTTTCAGGGGGCCCCGACTCTGTTTGCCTTTTGCACCTCCTGATGAAAATTTCCCGGGATTTAGATTTTAAGGTTGAAGTTTTCCACCTGGACCACCAGGCCAGGGGAAAAGGCTCCCGTCAAGATGCGAAGTATGTAAAAGAGCTATCTGCTCTTTTAGGGGTTGATTGTCACGCTGCTTCCTTCAATGTTCCCAGGTACAAAAAGGTTACAGGTTTATCATTTCAGGAGGCAGCCCGCCGGGCACGCTTAAAATTTCTAGCCCGGAGGGCGGAAAAAGTCCAGGCAAGTAAAATTGCCCTGGGGCATAATGCCGATGACCAGGTAGAAACAGTTATAATGAATATTTTAAGGGGAGCGGGGCTGGAGGGTTTATCAGGCATGGAAAACCGCAGCATTTTCCCGGGGGATACTAAAGCTTTAATTATTCGTCCCCTGCTGGAAGTTTACCGGCAGGAGATAGAAGGCTATTGCAAGGCCCACAATCTGGAATATCGGACTGACCCCAGCAATTTAGAGCCGGTATATTTAAGAAATAAAATCCGGCTGGAGTTTCTCCCCTATATTGAGGATAATTATGCCCCGGCTTTTAAAGGAGTTTTTTTGCAGATGACTAAAAGCCTTTCCCGGGATAAAAGCTATTTGAGGGAACGAGCAGACATAATATATGATAAGCTGGTGGAGGAAAAACCGGGGAAAAGCGTTTCTCTAGAAATTGATAAACTCCTGGAACATCATGAGGCCATGCAGGCCCGGGTTCTCAGAAAGAGTCTGGAAAGACTGGCCGGGAGTTTGAAAGCTATAGAATCCAAACATATAGAAAGCATTTTAGAACTAATCCGGAGGAAACAGGCCCACAGCAGTCTTTCACTCCCCCGGGGAATAGAAGCCTGCAAAAGCTACGGGCACCTGCAGCTGAAGAGAATAAACAAGCAGGGAAATAGAAGGCAGGAAAAAAGAAAGCTGGAGGGGGGAAAACAGCTGGTTGTTCCC
>CAYYWR010000191.1:1179-3972 GCA_964474145.1 uncultured Syntrophomonadaceae bacterium | reverse complement strand
GTGACACTGGACGTGTTACGGGAAGTGCTGCAGCGCTGGCTGGCAGCGGGGATTTGCCTGGATGTTGATGAAACGGCGGCAGCAGAACAGCCAGTGGGTGTTGATGGGGAGGAAGCAGAGGCCCCGGTGTTGGATTATACAGTAATCCAGGGAATTACCGGGTTGCAGCCACAGCAGTTTCACCTGCTCAGGAATATTTTTGACATCTTTCAGCAGCAAACCCCGGCTCGCCTGGCAGAATTGCAGCAACACCTTGAAAGGGGAGAAGGGGAACAGGTTCGTGCCGGTGCCCACGCCCTGAAATCCAGTAGCGCTGGTGTGGGAGCAGTCAATTTCTCCTCCCTCTGCAAGGAGCTGGAAGACCTGGCCCGGGAGGGGATGAATGACCGGGAAAAAGCAGGGGATTTGCTGCAGCAGCTGGAAAAAGAAAGCACTAAAGTATACGCCGCCCTGGATGAATTGAAAGACAGCAGTTAAGTGGTAGTTTAGCAGCAGGGAAAATATAATATAACATGGGATTTGTTAGGAGGGATAAAATTATGCTGGAGGAAAAGCTGCAAGCTGAAGCCCGCAAATTAAACGTGTTGTACGTGGAGGACGAGCCTGTAAGCAGGGAAATGATGAAGCTTTCCCTGGACCTTTATTTCAACAAAGTCATGGTAGCCAACGACGGCATGGATGGTCTGCAGCAATACCGTGCCCACGCGCCCCACATCGACGTTGTTATTTCCGATATATCCATGCCCCGCCTCGACGGGTTGCAAATGGTGCAGCAAATACGTGAGCAAAACATTGAGCAGAGTATCATAATTGTTTCGGCCCATGACGACACGGAATGCCTGCTCCGGGCTATTGACCTGG
The DNA here is from genome assembly GCA_964474145.1 of uncultured Syntrophomonadaceae bacterium. Taxonomy (GTDB): domain Bacteria; phylum Bacillota; class Dethiobacteria; order SKNC01; family SKNC01; genus PWHX01. The sequence goes on along the minus strand of CAYYWR010000191.1, from coordinate 3,111 downwards.
GGGTGGACCGCTTCCTGGTCAAGCCCGTTTATAAAGATCGCCTGGTGGACGTGCTCTACCGGGTCACCAGCAACATTAACCGGGACCGGGAACTCAAAGCTACAGAAAAGCTGTACAGCGATGCCCTCACCGGCTTGCCCAACCGTATGAAAATGCTGCGTACGTTGGAAGAGCTGGAGACGTCTTCCCTCTTTATTATCAATATAGATGATTTCAAGGCCGTGAATAAGTATTACGGTTATGATGTGGGCAATCATGTTTTAAAAGAGATGGGCGCCAGGCTGGAGCAATTGTTACCCCCTGAACGTGGGGCCGCCATCTATCGCTTCCCCGCTGGTGAATTCGGCATGCTTCTTACAGAAGCGCTTCCCCAGCAGGAACTGGAGAAAATTGCGCAACAGATTTGCCTGGAGATGGATGAGCAACCTTTTACCTGCGGTGATTTTATTGTCAACCTGACCACTACGGTGGGAGTTGCTGCAGGGCTGCACCAAAAAGGGGAGGCCAAACAGGTATTAAATGCGGATATTGCCCTGGAGCAGGCCCGGACCAGGAAGATGAAGTACCTTCTCTATGAGGAAAACCTGCGCTTTCCCGAGGATTATGAAATGAGTATTACGTGGTTGCAGAAGATTAAAAAAGCAGTAAAGGAAGACCGAATCTGTGCCTATTTTCAGCCCATCGTCAACAACTCCACGGGCGAGGTGGAGAAGTACGAATGCCTGGTACGCATGATGGACAGCGACGGCACGGTGGTGCCCGCCGGTCTTTTCCTGGGGGTGGCTCAGAAATCCATCTTTTTCCGGGAAATCACCAAGACCGTGTTACGGGATGCCTTTAACACCTTTCCTCCCACTCCTTACAAGTTTTCCGTTAACATCTCCGTCGGGGATATTTTGGACGGAGAAATCCGCCGTTTTATCTCCACCAAGTTAGGGAAAAACCCCGTCTTGGCCACTCGCCTCACCTTCGAAATCCTGGAATCTGAAGGGATTGACAACTTCGACGAGGTAAAGGAATTTTTCCATGACGTAAAGCAGTACGGTTGCAGTGTGGCCATCGATGATTTTGGTTCAGGCTATTCCAATTTCGGGCGCATCATGGGGTTGGATGTGGATTATCTGAAGATTGACGGCTCCCTGATTAAAAACATTCATCAGGATGATAAATCAGCCATTATCACCGAGTCTATTGTCAATATCGCTCGCCGTATGGGCATTAAAACAGTGGCCGAATTTGTCCATTGCCAGGAAGTTTTTGAAAGAAGCAAGGACTTGGGCATCGATTATTCCCAGGGCTATTATTTCGGCGCCCCGGAGAGACATATTAAGTAAAGGCTTTGCCCTATATTGAGGAGCTCCGGGCGGACAGGTCCTCCGCCCCTGCATCAGAAAACGAGAGTTTTAAAAGGTGGTGATTGCCTGTGACGGGTTCCTATTTACAGCGCAAGGTAGCAGACTTCCATGTCCTTTATGTGGAGGATGATGAAGTTACAAGGTCTCTTGTTAAGATGCTTTTAGATGAATGTTTCTCCCGGGTAAGCCTTGCCACTGACGGGCAGGAGGGGCTGGATTTGTATCTGGCAAGCAGAAAGAAAGAACCTTTTGATCTTGTGATTACAGATATCTCTATGCCCCGCATGAATGGACTGGAATTGCTCAGCGCCATCAAGGCAAAGGATCCTCAGTTGACTACGGTTATTATCACAGCTCATGAGGACAGTGAAAACTTTATCCAGGCCATTGAGCTGGGGGTGGATTTTTTTCTCAGCAAGCCTGTTTTTAAAAAGAAACTGCTTGAAACAGCAGATAATATTATTAACCGCTTGCAGCAGGAGCAGCGTCTCCGAGAAGCAGAGGTTAAAATTGCCGATTATATCGCGGCCCTGGAGCAGCGAAAAGTGGAACTTGAAACGCTCAACCGTCAGCTTGA
>CAYYWR010000191.1:0-1169 GCA_964474145.1 uncultured Syntrophomonadaceae bacterium | reverse complement strand
CGAGGAGCTGGAGAAAGCAAGGCTCGTTCACGAGCGGACCCTGCCCCTTAAGCTGCCAAGCGTAAAAGGGCTTTCTTTTGCCGCTTATTACCTTCCCGCCAGAAAGTTGGGAGGCGACTTTTATGACGTGGTCCGAACCGGCAATAAACTTGTCTTTTATCTTTCCGATGTGTCAGGTCACGGACTAGATGGGGCGATAATGAGCGTCTTTGTTAAGAACACTATCGGCAGCTTCCTGGATCTGACCCCCACGGCCCGGCTTACCCCGGAGAAAATCCTGCGATATCTGGCAGAGCGCTATAACCGGCAAAACTACCCTGATGACTACTTTATCTGCATTTTCCTGGCTGTACTGGAGCTTGACACCATGGAGTTGAGTTATACGGGCGCCGGATACCAGGCACCGCTACTGCTGCGCTTGGGCAGCGGGGAAGATAATGTCCTTTATAGCGAGGGGCCGCCCATCACCACGGTCCTTCCCACCGAAATGTTGGATTTGAGGGAAGACGTACTTACACTCACCCCCGGGTCAACCCTTCTGCTCAGTACGGATGGCTTGCTGGAAGAAGAAGTTGACGGTTGCCAGTATTATGAGCAGCTGAATAATGTTTTTTTTGCCAACAGTCACTTGCCGCCGGATCAGATAGTAGAAGTGGTCAGGGGGGATTTTTGCCTGTTTAACAATGGCTTCCCGCAGGGCAATGATGATCTTACCTTTTTAGTTTTACATTCCAAATCGGCGAGAAAGTAAACCTTTCTGATACAGAACTTAACCGGCTAAGCCTGCTGATTCCCCTGCACGATATAGGGAATTTATAGTAAGAAGTTAAGGGAACTGGATAGAAATTTAAAGGTATTAAAAAAAAACTAAAATAAAAGGGCTGGTTATTATAACTGTCAGCCTTTTTTTATTGAGAAACAGCAGAGCCCTTCCCCTTGTTCCTCCTCCCCCTGTTCCCCTCTGGATTAAAAAGGCAGGTATAGTTTCCCTATAATTAGTTACAATAAAAATTAACAGGACTGTTTTATTTTTGATTATATGCCTTTTAAGGGTAAAGTTGGTTCTCAGGGAAAGCAGACTCCTTAATTTCTTATTTGAAATACAATAGAAATGCTAACGGGGGACATTGAGTTTGAAATTTCTAAAAAAAATAATAAACTTCTTTAAT
>CAYYWR010000190.1:0-3990 GCA_964474145.1 uncultured Syntrophomonadaceae bacterium | reverse complement strand
ATTTGCGAATTTAATTTCCTCCAGTTATAATAAATTTAGTAATAAGTTCAGATTACAATTATTATAACATTTTCTCTGGTATTACAGGATAAAAAATACTTTACAATTTATTAATAGTTTTAAATATTAAGGGAAAAAATAATTGTTTATCACACAAAAAATTAATCATTTAGGAGGGTAAAGCAGGTAAAGTGCTGAAATATGCCGAAAGTGTAGAAGGTGTACTGGAGTTAATTGGTGATACTCCAATAGTAAAACTCAAAAAAGTTAATCCTGGAGAAGGCGTGGAAATATTATTAAAGCTGGAGTATTTTAACCCCGGAGGCAGTATAAAAGACAGAGTTGCCCTGAGAATGGTAGAGGAAGCAGAAAAAGAAGGTTTTTTAAAGCCCGGTTCTGTAATCCTGGAGCCAACCAGCGGCAATACCGGTATAGGGCTGGCCCTGATTGCTGCGGCTAGAGGATACAGGCTTATACTGGTAATGCCGGAAACCATGAGCCTGGAGAGGCGGTCTCTGTTAAAGGCCCTGGGAGCAGAACTCATTCTTACTCCCGGAGATAAAGGCATGAAAGGCGCCCTGGAAAAAACAGAAGAAATCTTAAAGGAAAGGCCGGATTTTTATGTGCCCCAGCAGTTTGCCAACCCCAATAACCCCCGGGCACACCGGGAAACTACTGCCAGGGAGATATTAGAGCAAACCGGTGGTGAAATAGATGCCCTGGTAGCCGGGGTGGGGACGGGGGGGACTATAACCGGGGTAGGGGAAGTTCTGAAAAAAGAAGTTCCCCGGGTAAAAATAGTTGCAGTAGAGCCTGCCGGCTCCCCTGTCCTTTCCGGGGGACAGCCCGGTTCACACAGGATTCAGGGAATAGGCGCCGGGTTCATTCCTTCTGTCTTAAATACCCGGGTCATAGATGAAATCATAACGGTCAAAGATGAAGAAGCTGTGGAAATGTCCCGACGCCTGGCCAGGGAAGAGGGATTGCTGGTGGGCATTTCTTCCGGCGCTGCACTTTGGGGTGCATTCAAGGCAGCTGCCGGTCTGGAGGAGGGCTCCAGGATTGTAGTAATAGCGCCTGATACGGGAGAACGCTATTTCAGCACGGACTTGTTTTAGAATAACACTACAGCGAAAATTTGCAGTAAGCGGCGCCATGGGGACGGTTCGAGCGTACCCGAAGCGTAGCGAAGGGCCGGAGGGAATACGATGGAACCGTCCCCGTGGCTTAGCGAATTTATATCTTTCGCTGTAGTGATAACTCAGATTTAGGGGAAGGGTGTATGTGAAAATGTCTAAAGATAATAAAGAGTTTGTGAAGGAGGTAACCTCCCGGGAGGAGGATTACTCCCAGTGGTACCTGGATGTTATTTTAAAAACCGAAATGGTAGATTATGCGCCGGTTAAAGGCTGTATGGTAATAAGGCCTTATGGCTATAACCTCTGGGAAAATATGCAGGCCCGCCTGGATAAACGCATAAAGGACACGGGACATAAAAATGCCTATTTTCCGCTTTTTATACCGGAAAGCTTGCTGCAGAAGGAGGCGGAGCATGTGGAGGGGTTCGCTCCTGAAGTAGCCTGGGTTACCCAGGGCGGCAGTGAAAAGCTGGCAGAAAAGCTGGTGGTAAGGCCCACCTCCGAAACTATAATTTGCAGCATGTACGCCAGGTGGATTCAATCCTGGAGGGATCTCCCTGTTTTAATTAACCAGTGGTGTAACGTGGTTCGCTGGGAAAAAACAACCCGGCCTTTTTTAAGGACTTCAGAATTCCTCTGGCAGGAGGGCCATACCGCCCACCGCACAGAGGAGGAAGCCCAGGAGGAGACCTTGAAGATGCTGGAGGTTTACCGGGACTTTGTGGAAAACGACCTGGCAATTCCCGTTATCAGGGGAAGAAAAACAGAAAGGGAAAAGTTTGCTGGAGCCCTTAAAACTTATACCATTGAAGCCCTTATGGGAGATAGGCGGGCCCTGCAGGCTGGAACATCCCACAACCTGGGACAGCACTTTGCAAAAGTCTTCGATATTACCTTTCTGGACCAGGATGACCAGTTGAAATACGTTTGGCAGGCTTCCTGGGGTGTTTCAACCCGGCTTATCGGGGCCATTATTATGGTTCACGGCGACGACCGGGGCCTGAAGTTTCCTCCTGTGGTAGCGCCGATCCAGGTGGTTATAGTTCCTATTATGCCCAAGAAGGCCAAAGAAGCAGTTTTGGCCAAAGCGGGTGAATTGCTGGACAAACATAAAGATAAGTTCCGCCTGGAGATAGACCAGCGGGATTACTCCCCGGGCTGGAAGTTTAACGAGTGGGAAATGAAGGGCGTTCCCCTGCGTCTGGAAATTGGCCCCAGGGATATGGAAAAGGGACAGGTAGTACTGGTGCGCAGGGATACCGGGGAGAAGGTATTTGTAAAGGAAGAGGACCTGGAGCATACTCTCAGCATAACTCTGGAGGATATTCAAAAAAACATGTTCCAGAAAGCTTTAGATTTTCGGGAAGAAAACACCAGCCACTGTGACAACTACCAGGAATTTCAGGATGTTATTGAAGAAAAAAGGGGGCTGATAAAGGCTAACTGGTGTGGAAAAGAGGAATGTGAGGATAAAATAAAGGAGAAGACCAAAGCCACCATTCGCTGCATTCCCCTGGAGGAGGAAGGCAAAGGAGAGGGCAGTTGTATCTGCTGCGGCCATGAGGCCAGAGAAAAGGTTTATTTTGGAAGGGCCTACTAGAAAGGCAAGGCAAGTTTGACTACAAGTATAAAAATCTCTAATAAAGGGGCGTAAAAATAGGGATGGTAAGTAAAGTATATTTTACCGATATGCGAACCAGCTCAAACAAGGACAGTGTGCCCAAAAAGCTGCGCCGCCTGTATAATCAGGCCGGTTTTTCCAGTTTATTTAATACAGATGAACTGGTAGCCGTAAAGCTGCATCTTGGAGAAAGGGGAAATCTAGCTTTTATTCATCCGGCCCTGGTCCGCCAGGTGGTAGAGAAAATAAAGGAAAATGGGGGGAAACCCTTTCTTACCGATACCAATACCCTGTATACAGGCAGCAGGGCTAACAGTGTTGATCATCTGGAGACTGCTGTGGAAAACGGTTTTTCTTATGCCACAGTAAATGCTCCCATAATAATTGCCGATGGACTTCACGGAAAAAACTTTGTAGAAGTGCAAATCCAGCAAAAACATTTTGATTCTGTTAAAATCGGAAGTGACATATTTAACTCACCTTCCATGTTGGTTTTGAGCCATTTCAAAGGTCATATTGCCACAGGTTTTGGGGGTGCCCTGAAAAATTTAGGAATGGGTTGCTCCAATCGGGGAGGTAAGCAGATGATGCACTCCCTTTTAAAACCCAAACTGGAACAGGAAAACTGCGTAAGCTGCGGTGTATGTAAAAAGTGGTGTCCTGCTGCTGACGCTATTAGTTTTGACGAAAACAAAAAAGCTGTTATAGATTATGATGCCTGTGTCGGCTGTGGTGAGTGTACAGCCTCCTGCCTCTATGGAGCTATAAAGATACAGTGGAAATCGGAAACTTCGCAACTTCAGGAGAGGATGGTAGAATTTGCCCTGGGAGCTGTCAGTTCAAAAAGTAAAGGCAAAATTGGTTTTATTAACTTTGTTATGAACGTTGCCCCTGATTGTGACTGCCATTCCTGGAACGATGCTCCCATCGTGCCCGACGTGGGAATTATAGCTTCCATGGACCCTGTAGCTCTGGACCAGGCTTCCCTGGACCTGGTAAATCGGCAGACGGGACTGGTGGGCACCAAACTAAACAGTAATTTTTCTGCCGGTCAGGATAAATTTAGTGGCATACGAAGGGATATTGATCATACCGTCCAGTTGAGCTATGCTGAGGAAATTGGTTTGGGGACAAGGATGTATGAATTAATCGAAATAAATCTCTAAACAGAACAAACAAGGGACAAGCAAAAAAAGGACAAGCTTCTTCTTAAATATGTTTTTTTATGTA
>CAYYWR010000189.1:0-4034 GCA_964474145.1 uncultured Syntrophomonadaceae bacterium | reverse complement strand
TTTTTTGATATATGATTGTGTAGATGAGCATGCGGAATACAAGGGCTTAATCAAAAAGGAAACCCTCCTGCAAATGGAGAAGGAACTGGTAGAGAAAAGCCACCTGGTTTTCGTTACCGCCCCGGGCCTTTACAAAACCCGTAAGGAGATGAACCCCAAAACCTTCCTCATCCCCAACGGAGTTAACTTCCAGCTCTTCAACCAGGCCGCCTGCCAGGAAACTTCGGAGGCAGGGGAAATGCAAGATATTAAAAGGCCGATAATCGGTTTTATAGGGGTTATACAGGAATGGGTAGACCTGGAGCTGATATATAAAATTGCCGAAGAAAACCCCGGCTGGACTGTTGTTATGGTGGGGCCGGTGGGGGCAGGGGTCAGCCTCCATAAACTAAAAAGCCTGCCCAACGTTTATTTCACCGGGGCCAAAAAGCCGGAGGAACTGCCCAAATATATCCGGGCCTTCGATGTCTGTATAAATCCTTTCAGGCCCTGCAGGCTCACGGAAAACGTCAGCCCCCTGAAGTTTTACGAGTACCTGGCCACGGGAAAGCCCGTGGTTACCGTGGACATGCCGGCGGTAAAGGAGTATCAGCACTGCGTTTACATAGCCTCTGACCACCAGGACTTTATAGAAAAGATTAAGATGGCCCTGTCCCCCGGGGAGGACGCCTCCCGGGAAAAGAGAATAGCCGAAGGGGAAAAATGCTCCTGGGAAAACAGAGTAGCCCAGATGCTGAATATTAAAGAAAAAATGTTAGGAGATATCACAACATGAACAGAAATAATAACTGGACAGATTATAACCGGATAGCCGTAATAGGCCTGGGGTTTGTGGGCCTACCCCTGGCCCTGAGCTTCTGCCTGAAGGGCATAAAGGTAACGGGGGTAGATGTGGAGGAAAACCTTATCAGGGAGCTCTCCACGGGAATCACCCACCACCTGGAAAAGTGCGGGGACAAGACCATTCAGGAGATACTGAGGGAACAGCTGGATTCCGGGAACTTCCAGGCAACAACAGATTCCCAGGGTTCTTTGAGGGAAATTAACAATTATATTGTAACGGTGGGCATTCCTGTAGAAAGTGAGCAGCACTCCCTGGAGCATATAGAGTCTGTGAGCAGGAACATATCCCGGGTGCAGAAAAAAGGAGACCTGGTTTTAATCCGCAGCACCGTGGTGCCCGGAACAGTAAGGAATTATATCGCCCCTATCCTGGAAGAAAGCGGGCTAAAGGCCGGGGAAGATTTTTACCTGGCCTACGCCTCGGAGAGAAGTGCCGAAGGTCATGCTGTTGCAGAGTTTGAAAACATGCCCACCCTGGTAAGCGGCATCAACGAAGAAAGTGCCACCAGAGCTGCCCGGCTCCTGAAAATTGTCACCCGGGCAGATATTCATACCGCCTCCTCCATAGAGGTGGTGGAAACAGCCAAAATCTTTGAAAACCTTTCCCGGGATATCAATATCGCCATGGTCAACGAGTTCGCCCGCTTCACCAGAAGCATGGGCCTCAACATCTTTGAAGTCATAGAGCTGGCCAACACCCACAAGAGGGTAAACCTCCTCTATCCCGGCCCGGGCGTGGGGGGCTACTGCATACCCAACGCATTTTACTACCTGCTGCCTAAAGCTCAGGAAATGGGCATAGAGCTGCCGGTCTCAGAGACCGCCCGGCGAACCAACCAGGAGGTGCCTGAAGTTGTAGCAGAAATGGCCCTGAAAAACCTCACCACAGAGCCCGGAGAGACCAAAATCTGTATCCTGGGCATGGCCATGAAGGACTACTCCAGCGACCATCGCATGAGTCCCGCCCTGGAGGTCATTAACTACCTGCAGGCTAAAGGGGTTCGGGTATCTGTTTACGACCCCGCCGTGCCCCGGGGACACCCCTGCCTGGTAGATTCCCTGGAGGAAGCCCTGGAGGGGGCCCAGGGGATTATGGTAATGGCCAGGCAAAGGGAGATTGATTTTAAAGAACTGCCTAAATTCAGGCAGCTTGTCTGCCGCAATAAGCCCTTTATCCTGGACACTAAAAATGTATATAATAGGGAGGAAGTAGAATCCCTGGGGTTTAAGTTCCTGAGCCTGTAACCATACAGTAAAAGTTATACAGTAAAAATCATACAGTGAAAGTCATACAGTGAAAGATTGATTGTTCCTATGCATGGCTGATGGCTATGTTTTAATGTAACCATGAAGATAATAGCTTATAAAACGAGAGGTGCCGCCATGATTATTGATGAGAAAGGCCGACTGCTAGGCCTGGTAAATATAGTAGATTTAGTAGTTATTATCCTGGTGCTGGCCCTGGCCCTGGGGGCGTATTACCGGGTGGCCCCCGCTGCCCGCCAGGAACCAGTAGAGCTGCAGGAAGTGGAGATACAGCTTCTCATTACAGAAGTCATGTCCTTTTCCGTTGACAGCTTCCTTCAGGGAGACCATGTTTACTGCTCCTCTGAAGAATTTCTCCTGGGGGAAATCACCAGCAAAGAAGTGCAGCCCCTGAAACATACCGTTATTTCCCAGGAAGAAAGGCTCCTGGTAAAAGAGGAGGTTACCCCCCAGAGATATAATCTGGTCCTCACCCTGAATACCCGGGCAGAAGTCAGGGAGGAGGGCTCCATCATAAAGGAAGGGGAGCCCCTGCTGGTGGGGGACATCATGACCATAGAAACCCGTAGAAGCAAAGCAAGGGCTACTATATACAGCTTGAATACCCTTTGATCAATGGGCCTGTACTCAGCCCTCAGCCCCTCCAGCTTGTGACAGCTCCTCGCTGGTAATGGCAACGACTCAGCTGCAAGCTTTCCCCCAGGCTTCCCTGGACCTTGGCCATCCATGGCTCAGGTCCCGGCGGCCTGCCTCCATGCAGGCCGGCCTGCTACAAGCCCTTGCTTCGTCGGCCATTAGCTCAAGCTCGTCGCAATGTCACCTGCTGGAGGGGCAGAGGGCAAGCGTCCTTTTCAGCAGCTACATCAACAGCTGAGGAGATACACCTGAACACCCTTTGAGCCGTGGGTCTGTAAGAACAGGCAATACAGAGAGGTATAAGCGGAAAACAAATACAATAATTTCCCTGAAGGAGAAAAGGTAATGAGAGTGCTACATTTAATAAGCGGAGGCGACGTGGGGGGAGCCAAAGTACAGGTTATCACCCTGGTGAAAGCATTGCAAAAAGAAAATATAGATGTAAAACTTATCTGCTTTATGCCGGGTATTTTTTATGACGAAGCCAGAGAAGAAGGGCTCAATATTGAGCTTTTGGAGCAGTCCTCCCGGTTTGATTTTTCTGTACTGAAAGAAATCAGGGGAATCATCCAGGAGGAGAATTACAACCTGCTCCACTCCCACGGTGCCCGGGCCAACCTGCTGAGCATGCTGTTGAGAGCTGACATCCCGGTGGTCACCACCCTGCACAGCGATTACCTCATGGATTTCAACGACAACTTTTTCAAAAAAATTGTCTTTACCCCCTTAAACATGCTTTCCTTGAGATATATGGACCACTACATAACCATATCCCCTGAGCTGCAGGAAACTATTATAGAGAGGGGCTTTCCCCGGGATAAGACCTCCTTTGTATTCAACGGCCTGGACTTTGACCGGGAAGTAAGCTGCATCTCCAGGGAGGAATTCCTCTCCAGTAAAGGAGTTCCCTTTAACTCCCAGGCTGTGTACGCTGGGATCCTGGCCCGCCTCCACCCGATAAAGGGACACGAAGTATTTTTAAAGGGTGCCGCCCGGGTGCTGAAACGCCACGAAAACGTGAGATTTATCATAGGAGGCGACGGCAGCCAGAAAAATGAGCTGGAATCCCTGGCCCGAAAACTTAATATTGAAGACCATGTTTTTTTTATAGGTTTTGTGGATAACCCCTATGATTTCTTTAACGCCATTGACATTAATATCCTCACCTCCTACCACGAAACCTTTCCCTATGCCCTGCTGGAGGGGGCCAAAATGAAAAAACCCTCCATAAGTTCCAGGGTAGGGGGGATTCCCCAGCTGATAATTGAAGGGAAAACGGGATACCTCTT
>CAYYWR010000188.1:0-4059 GCA_964474145.1 uncultured Syntrophomonadaceae bacterium | reverse complement strand
TATATATTTCCTCATCCTTTACTGTTGTGTAACGAAGCATCTCTTCATTTAAGATGGGAATGGGCACGCCCACTCCTACCATGAGGGACACTCCATACCCTATATAGCTTACTCCCCTTACCCAGTGGGAATCCATTTGTTTCAAGTCCCCTATCAGAGAAAGGGTTGCTGCCGGGGACCTGGGGACACCATTATCCGTGCGATTTGCGCAAGGATTATGCTGGGTTCCATGCCAGGCGACATAGCCGATACCCCCGCCTAAAAAGATTCTCGTCCCGATACCCGTTGTCTTGTAGAAAGGGTCATTAAATAAGGGGCTTAGCTGTCCTGAAGTGCTGTAGTTTGCGTTTCCCAGGTTTGGCTTCAGTATCCCCATGTAAGTGTAAATGTTTTTGTCAGAAAGATTGACCGCGGTAGCGTAGTTCTGGTAAGCGTTACGGGCATTAAACATAAATGCCTCGTTAATATCCTGAAGCCTTATATAAGTTCCAATACTTTTCCGGGGATAACAATCAGTTCCATAGCTGTAAGCTTCCAGGCGCACATCTTTACCGGCAACCAGGTCCTCTATAACGTGCCCTCCCCCGTAGTTAAAGTCACCAGGGTAATTCTGGTTGGCCGGGTCGGCCTCTGGTATTTCCGTTGCCCCCAGAAAAACATCCACCGCTGCAATGCCAGCATAGGCATTTACCCCGTTTAAGTAGACCTTAGACATTCTTATCCGGGGAGTGGGATGTCCAAGATTTAAAAATACCCCCGAGGAGCACATGGGGCCAAAGGTGCCTGTAGTAACAACATCTACTTCTCTGGCAGTTTGCTCCAGGCCCTTTTCTTCAACTATAGAAATCACTTCCTCTGCCGTAACTACAACAGCTTCTCCCTTACTGATCCTCTCATTAATCTCCTCATAAGTTTTGTTGATTTTCAAAAATACCCCTCCCTTGTTATAGGCTTCCCTTGTTTATCCTTCAAATAATAACCCTGGATTTTTAAAATAAAATCCTTCCGAAAGGAACGGAAGGATTGCCGGTTACATCATGTAAATAATGCACCTCTCATCTTCCCAGAAATTCTTTCTGCTGGAATTAGCACCGTGCCAGATCAATATCTTGGCCGGTTGCCGGGCTTCACAGGGCCAGTCCCTCCACCTGCTCTGGATAAGAGTACTATGCTATTTTTGCTTAATAAAAACAACAATATCATATCATGCTGGCTTTTTTCTGTCAAGAAACAAAAATAGCCTGCTTATCCCGGGGTCATCAGCAAGAAATTTATTAATATTCAATTCCTTTCCTGGCTTTAATTCCCTGGGAAAAAGGATGTTTAACCATGGCAATTTCGCTTACCAGGTGGGCCTGATCCGTTATTTCTGGGGGCGCGTTTCTACCGGTTAACACCAGTTCCACCTGGGGAGGCTTTTCCTCAATTAACTTTAAAACCTCCCCTACGGGGATGAGGTCATAGTCCAGGGCTACATTTATTTCGTCAAGGATGACCATGTCATACTCCTCCCCCAGAACTGCCTCCCGGGCTCTTTCTAATCCTTCCAGGGCCTTTTCCCTGTGAATCTTTTTAACCTCTTCCTTCTCTTTATAAAACTGTTTTGCTCCGTACTGCTCTATAGATATATTGGGAAGTATTTTGGCCGCCTTATGCTCTCCCCCTATTTTATCGGCTTTTAAAAACTGAAGCATAAGTACATTTAAGCCCTGACCTGCAGCTCTGAACGCCAGTCCCAGTGATGCAGTAGTTTTCCCTTTCCCTTTGCCAGTATAAACCTGTACCAAACCTTTTTCTAGCAATTTTAAACCCTCCTGTTCCTTTCCTGGAGTTTGCTTATATTTTTATGCAGGACTGTCAAAGTGTAGCACTAGTCACTGTATAGCGAAAATTTTTTCCCCCGGAAGTTTCCCTGCCAGTCCATTTTCATAGCCCCCCGGATAAATACTTTTAAAGCTATCATTTCCCTGCCCAGAATCCTCCGGTACTTCCATAAAAGTTCCGGCGTTATCTTCCCCTTATTTTCTAAAACCATGCCCAGAACTTCCTCAAAGGAACCATAATCCATCTTTTTCCAAAGCATAAACAGGTCCCGCTCCATTTGTATCTTTTGACCTGTGATTTTCCAGAGCCGTTTATGGTAGTTTCCCCCACCTTTTAAGGCTTCCTGCACCGCAACCCTTCCACTTATACAGGCTAAATCGATACCCCCTCCATGAAGGGGAGAAGCCAGGCCTGCTGCATCTCCTGCCAGTATAATATTGTCATATATCAATTTATCAGGAGATTGGGTGGGAATAACTCCCCCCCTCTTCTCAATTATTTTATAGTTTTCCAGCCCTTCTTTCTTAATAACCCTTTCCAGCTCTTTTTTGATACTTACCCCTTTATAATCACTCAAAATGCCCATACCTACATTTGCTACTTCCCCTCCCCCTTCCTTTTTACCCTTGGGGAATATCCAGTAATAACCGTAGAGGTGAGACTCTACCCCCACCTTTACATTCTCTCCCATTAAACTGAAATCCCCTTCCAAAACTTGCTGAAGGACCAGTGCACAGTTTTTCCTGTAAAACTTTTTAAAGTTATAAGCCCTGGAGGTAACCGGCATCACACCGCTGGCATCAATTATCCAGTCAAATTCAACCTTTAGTTCTTTTAACTCGTTGGGGCTTATACTGCAGCCTTCTTTAATACTTACCCCCTGGCGTCTGGCTTTTTCCCCCAAATCTTTCTGCCATTCTCTGCGGTCTATCATCCACAACCTGAAGGGCTCACAGTTTATATGGTAATCTTTTTCCATGCTGATTATTATATTTTTAACTTTAAAGCAAATCCCCGCCTCAGGCTTTTCCAGGAGCTTTAAAGAATCAAAGTAGCCCTCGGCACACTTGATATTTTCGCCAATTTCTTCTTTCTCAAAAAGAGTAACCTCACATCCTGCTCTGGCTCCTTCCATGGCAGCATTAAGACCTGCAGGGCCTCCCCCCAAAATGGCCAACCTTGTCAATTTTTGCACCTCCTGAAAAAATAATCCGGCTTTAGAGCCGGATTATTTAATCTATTTTGCTACCCTGCCCGCAAGGTCAATTTCCATTAAGCTATTATTCTTCCTGAGTTTCTGCAGTCAATTCCCGGGCAATGGACTTGATATGCCACAACATATCCCTTAACGAATCCAGTATTAAAAGGTATAATGTGGAAGATTTGGGGAGACACTCACCTTTTATCAGCCTTTCTTCATGTTCAGTAGCATATTTTTGGGTAATACTTTCAACTTCCTTTATCCGGTCTATAATATGCTGGACAAGCACCTGATTCTCCGTTATAAACACATCATTTAAATCATTAACCATATTCAGGACAGATTCAAATATTTCCTTTAACTCTCTAACTGCTTTGTCGGTAAACAATATGCCTTCTTTTATTTTTACCTGGCTCTGATTTAATACCTTTATTACATTATATTTTACACTCTCTAAACTGTTAACAATAGAAAGTATTCTGGTTATTTCCTCTTTTTCCTCCAGCTCTAAAACAGGAACTCTTACAGCCAGTTCTTCTACCCGGGTGTCGATCATCCCAATTTTATCATCACAATCTTTAATCATCTCCTCCTTGTTCTTTAAAAACCCCTGAAAAATTAAGTCCAGCATGCTATGCACCTCAATTGCTATTGCCGCCATTCCTGGTCCTAGATTACCTAAAACTTTCTTCTTTTGTGTGGCCATATTATTACCTCCTTATGATTTTTTGGATAGTAAAACAGTTTGCAGTATCATTATTCCGTTATCTAATTATTCTATAAATTTATACTAAATCCTGTTTCTTTGTTTGCTTTTTCTTATTTTTGTTGTAATATATAGTAAGGATATACAAAAAATTTGTCGAAATTTGATAATTGTGCAGACAGGCCGGCCTGCTCCAAGCCCTTACTTCGTCGGCCATGGGTCATCGCCTGCAGTGTTCAACCGCTGGAAGGGCAGAGGGACAGAGGGGCAGAAACCTTTTCAGCAGCTAATCAGGCACCGCCAGGTGCATTAAACGGGTTCACTGAAT